>JAMOPH010000327.1 GCA_027064665.1 bacterium
GTCGTATATCGCAAGTCCGGCGGTGACCACTCCGCCCGGGGAATTTATATACAGGTTTATCGGCTTTGTTGGGTCCTCCGCCTCCAAAAACAGCATCTGCGCTATCACAAGATTTGCTATCTGGTCAGTTATCTCGGAACCCAGAAATATAATTCTATCCTTGAGCAGTCGTGAGTAAATGTCAAATGCCCGCTCGCCCCGGGCAGTCTGCTCCACTACAATTGGAACGAGTTGGTCTTTGAGTTCGTCCATTTTATCCCGCCTTTTTGTTATTTTTTCCTTTGGGCTTTTTGTCTTGCTAACTCTCTTATCTGCAGCCACGCCGAAAGGGCGTTGGTCTTCAGTTCAAACATATCCCCGTTGTTTTTGACCACAATCGCCTTTTTGGGATGAAAGTTTTTGAAAATTTCCTCCTGAGCCTCAATTCTTCGCTCCGCCTCCTCCTGCGTGTATCCCAACTGGCGGACAAGTCTGTTCAACCTCTGCCACCTTGGGGCATCAATCAACACAACCAAATCCATAGCCTTGACTAAGTCCCACTTGGGCAGAAGAGCGGCATCAACTATGACAATCCCCGGATAACCGTATTCATCAAGTTCAATAATTTTTTCCCTCAGCGCGGAGACAAGGGGCTTTTCCATTATCTGGTTGAGTTTTTCCAGTTTTTCCGCATCTTCAAAAACTATCGCCCCCAACTTTTTGCGGTCAATTTTCCCCTCTGAGTCCAGAACTTCCTCGCCGAAGGTCTCAACGATTTTTTGTTTTATCTCGGGTTCCTCAAGAAGTTGGTGCCCAATCTTGTCCGCATCCAGAAGGTAAGCCCCAACTTCGTGATATAGTTTAGCCACAGTCGTTTTCCCTGCGGCTATTGGTCCTGTTATCCCCACCAAAAACATCTTTCCTCCTTGCTTGCCGCGGATTTGTCTACCAGAAAACCTCTATAGAATAATATCGGTTTATCCAAAAGTCAAGAGCCTGTTTTTCTCCTGCGAAGGAGTTTTCTCACAGTATGAATTGCCCGGTGGTGTTCCTTCAGAGTGCGGGAGAAGATGTGGGTTCCATCACGCCGGGAGACAAAATATAGATAATCTGTGCTGTCGGGATAGAGCGCATAGTAGATTGCGCTGTCCCCGGGGTTGCATATCGGTCCCGGCGGAAGCCCGAAATATCGGTAGGTGTTATATGCCGAGGTGTCCTCAAGGTCTTTCAGCGAGAGCGGTCTGTCAAATTTGCGAAGTCCGTATATGGTGGTGGGGTCAGCCTGAAGTTTCATCCCCCGTGCCAGCCGGTTGTGATATACTGAGGATATTATGGGTTGCTCAAATTTTTCGTGCGCCTCCGCCTCAATTATTGACGCCAGCGTGATGACCTCGTTTACGCTCATCCCCAGCGATTCCGCACGGGCGGAATACTCCGGTTTCCAGTGTTTTTTGAACTCCGCATACATAGTTGATATAACGCTGTCGGCGGATATCCCCTGCGGGAAGTAATATGTCTCGGGGAAAAGATATCCCTCCGCCGTAGGTCCGGGGATTTTGAGGCGCCTAAGAAGTTGGGTGTCCCTGCACGCCCGAAGAAACTCCAGTGAGTCT
>JAMOPH010000328.1 GCA_027064665.1 bacterium
GAGTCCGGTTTCGGAGACCGCCATATTTCCCAATTCATCGGCGTGGTCAAGGGCGATGCGGCGCATATTCTCCACCACTTTGCGCCGGACATCAAGCCCCATACTCTGATACTGCTTTTGTGCCTGCCGTGCCCGGGCAACGAGACTGTCAAGGGACACCGGCGCCCCGGCAGATGAGGACTTTGTCCGGGCTTCCCGCTCCCGCAGCCGTCGGAGAACCTCCTGCACTATTTCGTCAATGTTGAGATTTTCCATACATCACCTCGTCGGGGTTATTTTTCCTCGGGAAGTTTAATCGGGAAAATCTCATAGATATTTTTGTGCGGGCGAGGAATCACATGGACAGAGACGAGTTCGCCGACCTTTTGAGCGGCAAGAGCGCCAGCCTCGGTCGCTGCCTTGCAGGCGGCAACATCGCCACGGACAAGCGCCGTCACATATCCGCCGCCGATTTTCTCATAGGCAACCAGCCTCACATTCGCGGCTTTTACCATAGCGTCAGCCGCCTCAATAAGCGCCACCAGACCCTTGGTCTCAATCATCCCCAACGCTTCCATTCACAACCTCCTGTGTAATAGTTTATTTTACAAAAAATACCTCCTGCAAAATGTTTGTCAACAAAATAGATGGGACGCAAACGGGGCGGCTGATATAACACCAACCGCCCCGAAAATTTTGAGATTTTGACAATCTTTAGAACTTATAACCGATTTGCCTGAGGAAGTCGTGGCGCCATTTTTTGCCCTCGTCGTCCTCAACGCCCACCGGCGGTTCACCGTCAACCACGCCCAAAACGGCGCCGCCCTGGTCGGTTCTGGCGACAATAACCTGCACCGGATTCGCCGTGGCGCAGAATATATTGACCACCTCGGGCACCTGCTTTATCCGGGGCAGATAGTTTATCGGATACGAATCCCGCAGAATTATGATGAACGAGTGCCCGCATCCTAAATTGAGGATATTCTCCTGAGCGTATTTGATAAGTTCCTCATCGGTTCCCGAGGTGCGGACAAGTTTTGCCCCGGATGCCTCGGAAAACGCCAGACCGAACTTGGCGCCAGCGTTGCAGTTGACCATAACCTCGTGCAAATCCTCAACCGTTTTGATAAAGTGGGACTGCCCAAAAATTATGTTGCATCCTTCGGGGAATTTTAGGGGCACCACCTCAATTTTCACATCCATAGTCCACCTCCCCAGTTATACCATTTTGAACTCAAACTCGGGGTGCCTGATAACCATAACGGGACAGGGGGATTTCCTGACGACCTTTTCGGTCACGCTGCCCAGAAGGGCGTGCGCCATCCCGGACCTTCCGTGGGTACTCATAACGATAAGGTCAATCCCCTGCTCCTTCACGAACCTGAGAATCTCCACAAACGGCTTCCCGCTGACGAGATGAGATTCAATCTCAACCCCTTCGGTGTCTATGCCCTCAAGGAACTGCTCAACGGCGGCGTCAAAATCGGTCTGCAGTTTGGCGAAATACTTTTCGGCATCCCAGCCGGTTTCATACACTATAGGCGTCAGAAGGTCCTCATCAAAGGAGTGGAAAATTATAATTTTTGCGCCGTATTTTCTGGCGAGGTCAACGGCATAGGGAAGCGCTATTTTGGATAGTTCGGAAAAATCGGTCGGGACTAAAATCTTTTTGATGGTAATCATCTACTCCCTCCAGTTATGGTTTTCTTCCCAAATATACTGTCCTGCGGGATTTCCACAAGGACAAAAACCTCCTCAAACCTGTTGAGTTTAGCCGCCGGCTGAACCTCAATTTTTTTGAACATAGAGCCCTCGGGCTCTGAGACCTCGCTGACATAGCCAATTAACAGCCCCGGCGGGAATACGCCACCATATCCTGAGGTGACTATTCTATCTCCGGGGGCGACATCCTCGCCGACCGGCACCTGCTCCATAAACAGATGAACTCCATCGGGGGAGCGGACAATTCCGTTGACCCTGCTGCGCTGGTCAATCGCCGAAATCCTTATGGATGGGTCAAGCAGAATTTGGACCACAGAGGAGTTGACGCCCGCACTCTTTATCTTGCCCACAACACCATCGGGGGTGATAACCGGCATACCCCGGGCGATGCCATCGGCAGAGCCCCGGTCAATGACCACCGTTGATGGGAACCTGCCGACTTTCCTGCCGACGACCTCGGCGAGGACGAGGTCGTAATCTGTGCTCTCTTTGAATTCCAGAAGCCTTCTGAGGCGCTGGTTTTCAATCTTCGCCTCGGTAAGGGATTGAATTTCAAGTTTTGCCCGGGCAAGTTCACGCTCAGTTCTTATGAGTTTAGCGAGATTATCCCGAAGAATATCATACTGCGAATCTATCCACAGAAATGGTGAGAAAAAAACAGTGCGCCCAAGCGATGCGATTTTGCTCTGATAAGTTTCGGGAAGCCCGTGCAGGACCAAAGATATAAACAGAACCAAGATCCATACCCAAAAACCTTTGAAACCTTCCGCACGCCGGGACATTTGACCTCACAGATTTACTCCTCGCCGCTGAGAATCTCAAGGACCTCCTGCGGGAACTGGGCTTTCATAAGTTTTTCCCGATACTCCTCCTGTCTGAGCAGAAGCGAAAGACTTGCCAGCACCTGCAAATGGAGATGAATTGAACTCACCGGCACCAGAACAGCGAAAAACAGGTGAACCGGCTGTCCGTCGTAGGCGTCAAAGTCGATGCCCTTTGTGGAGCGCCCGAAGGCGATGGTGAGCGCCCTGCACTTTTCGTCTCTGCCGTGAGGAACAGCCACGCCAAGCCCCATTCCAGTGCTGGCGAGGTCCTCACGCTCTTTGAGCGCCCTGTATGCGGACTCGGGGTCCTCCACATTGGGTGATTTCGCTAAAAGTTCGGCTAATTCGTGCAGAACCTCATCCTTGGTGGTGCTTTCAAGTTCAAGTTTTATCAAATCAAACCCGGAAAACTGTGACAGTTTAAGATATTGCGCAGCCAATCTGCCGATAAGTTCATTATTTCTTTCTCTGTCCGCCAATTTTCCTCCTTGGGTTACTCCTCAACTGGCTTGGCTTCCTCGGGCAACATAACAGGAATGTCATCCCGCACAGGATACGCCAGTTTGCATCTGTGGCAGATGAGCACTTCCTCGGGCTCGGTTTTGTATTCCAGTTCCCCTTTGCACTTGGGGCACACCAAAATTTCAAGCAGTTGTTTTTTGACCATCCGTTCCTCCGGAAATTTTTTGCAATTACAATAATTAACGGATTTTCAAAAATGCAAGATTTTTTTGTTGGGAAAAATGAAACAAAATTCTTGCGTGAAACTGAGATTTTCATAAATTAAGACACGAGTCGGGGCGTAGCGCAGTCTGGAAGCGCGCGCGGTTCGGGTCCGTGAGGTCCCCGGTTCAAATCCGGGCGCCCCGATTTTTTCTGCGCTGGCGTAGCTCAATCGGTAGAGCAGCGCACTCGTAATGCGCAGGTTCGGGGTTCAAGTCCCCGCGCCAGCTTTTTTTTCTTGACTTATTTGCACTCCCTCCTTAAAATCTACGTTCACATTTCAGGAGCGCTTATGGACCTTCAAAAAATCATAAAGCCGGAATGTTTTCTGGTTGGGGCGAAGTTTTCCTCCAAAGATGAGGTTCTGCGCAAAATCGCAGAACTCGCCACACACTGCGAAACCCTCAAGGACATTGACCCGGAAAAAATCTACCGCTCGCTGGCGGAGCGAGAAAGCCTTTGCTCCACCGGAATCGGCGGTGGAATTGCAATCCCCCACTGCCGTCTTGAGGGAATTGACGATTTTGTCGTGGGGCTTATCACAGTGCCCGATGGCGTTGACTTTGACGCCATTGACGAAAAGCCCGCAAGACTTGTGGTCTATATCATCGGTCCTGAGTCAAAGGCGCAGCAGCACATAAAACTTCTGTCGGAAATTTCCCACGCTCTGCGGACCCCCGGCGCAGTGGAGAAACTTTTGGAGTCCTCGTCGCCGGAAATTCTGTATGAGAACCTGATGTCCTATATCAGTGGCAAGGCACTTTTGGAGGAAAAACTCCCGAAACGCTCTCTGGTGCAGATAATCGTTCAGGGCAATCAGAATTTTGAGAAAATTTTTGATGAGATAATAACTCTTGCCCCTGAGACCACTGTGGTTATCCACGGGGAAAGCGCCAGCAAATATCTTATGCGTATGCCCATTTTCGCCGGGTTTTTCAAGGACAGCGAGTCGGAGTATGTGAAAATAATTCTGGCGCTGGTCAGTCGCAAACTTGTCAATGAAGTTATCAGGCGCGTTGAATCGGCGGTGGGCAAACTCAACCGAGCCCACGGGGTAATCCTTTCTGTGATACACCTTAACTATTCTGCCGGGCAGTTGGAAAGTTAAACCAAACCGCAGAGGCAAAAATGGAATCTCATATATCAACAATATTCCTATTAGGAATTGCTATATTTGTCAGTTACTTTGTCGGTAAGTTTATACACAAAATCACCCGGTTGCCCTCAATTATCGGCTATATGATAGTTGGCGTTATCTTCGGCGACTCGGTGCTGGGCATTTTCACCAACGAGATAATGCACAATCTTTCCTTTATCACCGAACTTTCACTTGGATTTATCGGGGTTCTAATTGGACTGGAACTGAATATGAGAGAGTTCCGCAAGCAGGGTAAGGCGGTAGCACTGATAATTCTTTTAGAATCTTTTATGGCGTTCCTGCTGGTATTTGTGGGGGTATATCTGGTGACCAAAGATGTGGCGATGGCACTGATATATGGTGCAATGGCGCCGGCAAGCGCTCCCGCCGGAACCGTGGCGGTGATAAAAGAATACCGTGCTCACGGTCCTATGACCAAAGCGCTTTACGCCGTGGTCGGCTTTGACGACGGTCTGGCGATTTTAATCTATGCCTTTGCGGCATCGTTCGCCAAAAATATTCTCCTCAAAGAAGCCACCGGGGTATCACAAAGTCTGTTTCAATCGCTGTGGCATCCCACCCTTGAAATTGTTTACAGCATTGCACTCGGTTCTCTCCTGGGAATTTTATTGGGGTACATTCTTACCAAAACTAAGGATAGAGAGCAATATCTTGTAATGCTTTTTGCGTTCGTGTTTATGGCGACGGGGCTTTCGTCTATGCTTCACATTTCGCTCATCCTCACCAATGTTACGATGGGCTTTATAATCACCAACACCCGTCGGGAGTCGGTGGTGAATGCGATTAACACCGAGATGGAATCAATTGTGCCGTTGATATTCGTGATGTTCTTCTTCCTCGTTGGCGGAGAACTAAACATAAGGATACTTCCACAACTCGGACTTCTGGGAATCGTGTATATTATAACCCGCTCCGGCGGGCTTATATCTGGCGCTTATCTCGGTGGACTGTTGGGCAAGGCTGACAAAGTTATCCGTAACTACTTAGGATTCGGAATACTCAGTCAGGCTGGTGTTGCAGTTGGTCTGGCGCTGATAACTATGCAGAGGTTTTCCCAGATTGGCACTCAACACGCCGTCTCAATAGGAACATCGGTGGTTACATCAGTCGCGGCTACCAGCATAATATTTGAAACAATCGGTCCTATTGGTGCGAAATTTGCCCTTGAGAAAGCCGGAGAAATCAACAAGGCTCCCGCAAGCCGGCGGGCATAGTTGTCGGCCCCAGAACCTCCGCCGGGGACCAAAACTTGTCCGCACTCCCCAAAAATCCTGGTTCGCTGTCCGCAGTGGTTGGGGAACAACAGGCGGGAAAATAAAAAAATGGGCGATAGTGGACTCGAACCACTGACCTCTTGCATGTCAAGCAAGCGCTCTAACCAACTGAGCTAATCGCCCATTCCGTTGAGTATAATATTCCCCTTGCCGAAGTTGTCAAGACTTTTTTGAAGCAGGTGTCGCCCAAAACTTTTGTTTGTGAGGGAATTGTTTCTCTTTTATTTTTGAAAATATGAGAGGTTTAACGAGAACAATTTGTTTTGCTCTGGCGATAATCGTTCCGGCTTTTGCCGGGGCGGAAAAACCTGTTGTGGTGCTTCGGGATTCCTCCCCTGCCGGAACGCTGACGGTCAGGGAAATAGAGACCTATCTTTACATCTCCACTGACCAACTTGCGGACCTCGGCGGCGGAAAAAGATATTTCGCCCCCAAAAAGTTCAAGGAAAGTCTGAGGCTGTGGGGCAGTCGCGTGGTTTTCTCGCCGGAAAACCCCTTTGTCGTGATTGACGGTGTCCCTTACAATATGGGGCTTCCGACAAAACTGAACAGCGATGGTCTTATGGTGCCTCTGGCGGGATTTTTTGAATCCTTCGCTCTGGCGACAAATTCGCGGGTCATCATAGGCGCCGACACGATAAGGATAACCACCGCAGGCACCTCTCAATCCGGAGAATCATCCGCCCAAAAGGAACAAAAACCCGCCGCCAAGGACATAACCGGGCAGAAAAGCCGACAGAAAAAACTTATCGTGGTTGACCCGGGACACGGCGGCAAGGACCCCGGCGCCATCGGTCCTTCGGGCATCCGCGAAAAAGACATCACTCTCGCAATTGCAAAGTATCTGAAGGATGAGTTGGAATCCCGGGGGTATCAGGTGGTCCTCACGCGGGAGAGCGACAGATTTATCACCCTGTCCGACCGCTCAAAACTCGCCAACCAACTCCACGCGGATATGTTCATCTCAATTCACTGCAACGCCTCAAAGAACAAGAACTCCCACGGGACACAGGGGTTTTATCTTTCGCCGGCGAAAACCAGCGAGGCTCGCGCCACCGCCGCTCTGGAAAACAAGGTCCTTCTGATTGAGGACAACCCCATAATTGACAACCTTGACGAACTGCAGTTCATTATGGCTGATATGCTTCAGAGCGCATATCAGCGGGAAAGTTCAATTCTGGCGTATGTGATAGAACAGAACATCAGCCGCCGGACCGGTCTTGAGGCGAGAGGTCCCGAAGGCGCTGGTTTCTATGTCCTCTACGGGACATATATGCCGTCCGTGTTAGTTGAGACGGCGTTTATCAGCAACCCGAAAGAGGAAAAATTTTTGAGCAAGCCAAAAAACCAGAAAAAAATCGCTGAGGCAATCGCCGACGGAATTGACCAGTTTTTCCAGAACATAAATCACTGAGGAGATAAAATGGGCAGGAAGACGATTCGTGATATATGGAAACTGACGCGGGATGGGCAACCCATCGTGGCGCTCACGGCGTATGACTATTTCACCGCAAAGTATGTTGACGAGGCAGGTGTGGACATAATTCTGGTGGGGGACTCGCTGGAGATGGTAATCTACGGCTCGGACACGACTCACACCGCCACGATGGAGAAGATGCTGTATCACACCGAGGCGGTGGCACGGGCAGTAAAAAATGCGATGGTTGTGGCGGATATGCCGTTTCTGTCGTATCACACCGGGATTGGCGATGCGGTGAAAAACGCCGGCAGATTCATTCAGGCGGGGGCGCAGGCGGTAAAACTTGAGGGCGGATGGAAATTTGCCGCCGTGGTCAAAGCCATCGTGGATTCTGGAATCCCGGTTATGGGGCATATCGGGATGTTGCCGCAGTCAATTCATCGGATTGGGGGGTATTTCACCCAGGGCGCCGATGAGGAAACCGCAAGTATGCTGTATGAGGATGCCCGCGCTCTGCAGGAATCCGGGGCGTTTGCAGTGGTCCTTGAGAAGGTGCACCCGCAGACTGCGGAGAAAATCACCGGGATGCTTGAAATTCCGACCATCGGCATCGGCTCCGGTCCCCACTGCGATGGGCAGATTTTAGTAATCAACGACATCTTGGGACTGTTTGACAAATTTACGCCGCCTTTTGTGAAAAAATACGCCGACCTGAAATCGCAGATAATTGAGGCGGCACGGGCATTCGCCGAGGATGTGCGAAACAAAAAATTCCCCGAACAAAAAGAAAGGAGAACCGATGAACGCAAAAATTAAGGCGCTGGTGGCATTGTTTGGCATCGTTATGCTTGCGGCATTTGTTGCCGTGGGATGCTCCAACGAGGAATCCACTCCCTCACCGGATAATAACAATTCCGCAGACACCTCATCTGCCGATACCACACAGCCCGATTCCACAGGAGTTGGCACCTTTGAACTGGTCAACACGATAGAGACGCCGGAGTTTCCGGCATATTTTGTCTACAACGACAGTTTGCTGATTTATGCGTCAAGTTATATAGTCAAAATTCTTTCGCTGGAGTCGCCCGACAATCCAGAGGAGATAAGCCAGTTTCCACCGGATTACCCATATACCTCAATGATAAAGGGGATTGCTCTCATCGATACTGTGCTCATAATTGCCCTGGATAATCCGGTAAAAAAACTTGTGTTCATAAACATTGCCGACCCCTATTCGCCCGAACAAATTAGTGAACTTTCTCTGGATAACGCTCCGCAAAGTATCTGCGCCAGTGAATACTATGTCTTTGTCGCCCACGGCGCATACTCCAACGGGGACATAATAAATTATTCAGACCGGGAGCATCCCTGCGCCATAGGCGAGGTCCCTTGCGGCTTTGATGTGGCGGATTATTTCAACTACCATCTATATTGTTGCACAGAAACG
>JAMOPH010000329.1 GCA_027064665.1 bacterium
CGGCACCGCAAAATTGATAAAACTCATCCTCGCGGGGATTGAGCGCGGCGAGTTTGAGGGAATTTTCTCCCCCGAACAGGTGCGAAACATCGTGGATTTTACGATTTTCGCCCGGAATTTCGGTCCCCTTCGCTGGTGTGACAGATTCCGCTGTCCGGCGGAAATTGAGTTGGTGGTCACGATAGGTGTTGCGGGAAGCGGCAAAAGCACATACATCAACCGGCATTTCCCCGATTTTGCCCGCGTGAGTATGGACGAGGTGCGGGGGCGCTTCGCCCTTGACCCTGGAGACCCTTTCCAGAGCCAACTGGCATACAGATATGCCATCCCCGTGCTGGAGAGAACCCTTGCCGGCGGCAGGTCCGCCGTGTGGGACGCCACAGCGCTGACCTCCTCCAGCAGAAAGCGCGTGATACAAATCGGCAGAAAATACGGAGCGAAAATTACCGCCGTGTTCTTTGACCTTCCCCTTGAGGAAATCTCCCGCAGGAACACAAGCCGAAGGCGTGTGGTTCCGTGGCGCGCCGTGGTTGACCAGTTCCGCCAACTTGAACCCCCTCACCGCTGGGAGTTTGACAAAATCCTCATCGCCGGTTAATTTCCCGGGGGATTTTATGGACAGGGACGAACTTCGCAAAAACCTTGATGAGGGCGAGCCGTGGGGAACAGGACCGTTTCTTGCGCTGTCGTGGCTTGCCTTTGTGGTTCTGGCGGTATTTTTGGGACTGGTGTTTTACCTGTCGTCGCCGCGGCTGTTTGAGATTTCTCACATTCTCGGCTATGGGGTGGGAGGGGCGTTCGCCCTGACTGTGCTTGTCCTCGGCGGCGGACTTTTGCTGATAACCCTCACATCAATCACCGGTTGGGACCTTCTGTATCCCCACGGGCGCATACAAATCACTATGCGAGTTCTCCCGCCAATTGTGTATCTGATTGGCACCTCGGTTTTCAGGCTGAACAAGGACAAACTTCGCGAAAGTTTTATTGCGGTTTCCAATGCGCTGTTCTATGCGCAGGCGCGAAAGGGCAGATTTTCCGCAAAGCGCCTTCTGATTCTTCTGCCTCACTGCATTCAATGGCACGAGTGCCCGTGGAAAATCACCTGGTCAATAGAAAACTGCCGCAAGTGCGGCAAATGTCCGCTGGCGAGTTTAGTTGACCTTCACGGACACGATGGGGTCTATGTCTATGTCGCCACCGGCGGGACAGTGGCGCGGCGCGTTGTGTGGGAATCCCGCCCGACAATGATTCTGGCGGTCGCCTGCCCGAGAGACCTCGCCGAGGGCATCGTGGATGTCTATCCAATCCCCGCCGCCGGGATACTTCTCAAGCGCCCTAACGGTCCCTGCTTTGACACCCAACTTGACCTTGATAAGGTCTACGATTTCCTCAGGCAGTTCCGCCCCGATGTCTATGAAAAAATGGTCGCCAGCGAGGAAAAATTCGCCAGACAAACCGGCAGAGAACCCTTCAATGTCCCCGGGAAATGATTGATTCTGCGGACCGTTGGGCGGAATTCACACAACTCACATAAATGGACGCCGCAGCATTTTGGACGGCATCTACGGGGGAGGCT
>JAMOPH010000330.1 GCA_027064665.1 bacterium
AAAACTTGGCGAACTGGCATACCGCAAAAGGGCGCTGGCGTTTGTCTATGTTTTTGTTGTCTTTTATGGGATTCCTTTGATATTATATTTTTTGACGAAATAAATCCGGAGGGGAGTTGATGTTCAAAAGACTTCTGGAACTGCTGAAAAAAGAGGACCTTCTGCATCAGGCGGTGACCGATGCGGTGGAGATGCTGAAACTGGCGAAAAAAATCTATCAGGATGCTATGGCGCCCTTCGCCGAGGGCAGGGAAATTGACCCTCAACAGGTCTATGAGGTTGACCAGAAGATAAATCAGTATGAGATAGAGATAAGGCGGAAAATTTTAGAGCATCTTTCGGTGTCCCCGCAGCAGGACACCACGGCGGCGCTGGTTCTGACGACAATCACCGTGGATATTGAGCGCCTCGGCGATTACTCCAAAAATTTCGTTGAACTCTGGGAACTTTATAATGCCCCTCTGCAGGAAAACGAATATCTAAACCGGCTTCTGGAGGTTCACAGGCGGATTTTGGGGATGTATGATGATACCCTTGAGGCGTTCAGCGAGGGCAACGCCGAAAAGGGAAAGCAGGTTATGGAGACACATATAATAAATTCCAAGGACTGCGAGGAGGTCATTGCGGCGCTGATAAGAACTCCGGGGTCGTGCGGGATGAGCCCCAATCAGGAGGTTTTGATTGCGCTGACCGCACGATACCTCAAGCGCATAAGCGCACACCTCAAAAACATCGCAAGTTCCGTGGTCAATCCCTTTGACCGCATAGGATACAAGCCGGTTGACCGGACATAATTTTTCCCGAACAATTTTGGTGCGTGTGCCCCCGCCGATGAGTATATTTTCAATATGCGCTGGCGAACCACGATAATTCTGGGACTGGTGCTGTTGATTGCGGCGGCGGGGCTTTTCTATTGGAAAAAGCATCGGGCGGTCTCCGAACGGGAGCAGGTTGCGCCCGCACAAAAACTTCTGCCGCCGGGGAAGGAAATCAAGGATTTCTGGCTGATTACCCGGAGCGATTCTGTGCGGGTTGGGTTTGTGGATTCTCTGGGTCGGTGGATGGTGCTTTATCCTGTGGTGTATCCCGCCGATTCTGTGTCTGTGAATTCCGTCGTTGCGGCGGCGAAGAGCGCCTATTACGACAGGGTTATCGCTGATGCCGGCGACCCCGCCGATTTCGGTCTTGCGCCCAAGCCGTGGGTGAGGTTCATCGCCGGCGGGGACACCTTCTCCCTCGGCGAGGAATCCCCCTCAAAAAGCGGCGTCTATGCCCAGATTGCCGGCGATAGAAGGATTTTCCTCGTCCCCGAAAAATTCCGGCGGGCGCTTTTGAAAATCTCCACTGACCTGCGGGACAGAACGATTTACCCGCCGATATCGCCCACACAGGTGGACAGTGTGGTGGTTTTCCGTGGGGATACGATTTCTCTGGTGCGGAGAGGTTTTGTGTGGTATATAAGCCGTCCGAGGTGGGCTCTCGCCGATGGGAAAATGGTCGAGCAGTTCACAAAGCCGCTTTTTGGACTTGTGGCGATAGATTTCGGCGCAGAGGAGCACACCCCTGATGTCCTG
>JAMOPH010000331.1 GCA_027064665.1 bacterium
GTGCGGCATCAGCCTGCATTTCACCGTCAACTAAAAGGTCAGGGGCGGATTCCTTCACGATGCGGGTCGCCTCAATCACTTTGTCCACATCGGGATGCTTGGCGCTGCCCTTGGTGGAAAACGACAGCATCGCAACCTTCGGCTCAATTCCTAAAAGTTGCTTTGCGGTCTGGGCAGAGGCGATGGCGATGGATGCCAGTTGCTCGGGATTCGGCTGGGGAATCACGGCGCAGTCGGCGAATATCAGAGGCTTTTCCTTCTCGCCCATAAACTCCGGGATAACCATAATAAAACAACTTGACACCACAGAGACTCCGGGGGCAGTTCCGATGCAGTGAATTGCCGCCCTGAGGACATTGGCGGTGGTGTTTTTCGCCCCGGCGACTGCGGCGTCGGCATAGCCCTCACGGACGAGCATAGCGCCCCAATACAACGGATTTTTCATAAACTCCTTAGCCTGATAGAGGGTTACGCCCTTGTGCTTGCGCAGTTCCCAGAACTTCATTGCAAAATCGTCCCTGCGGGGGTCGGTCTCAGGGTCGGAGATTTCGGCGCCGGAGATATCGGCACCCTCCTGACGGGCAAGTTCTTTGACCTTTTCGGGATTGCCGACAATGATAACCTTCGCAAGCCCCTCTTTGACAATCTGCTCTGCGGCGTGCATCATCCGGGGTTCGTCGCCCTCGGGCAGAACTACAGTCCCCCCGATTTGTTTCGCCCTCGCCCTTATGTCATCTAACAGTTTCATTGAACCCTCCTGTTATTGTAATATCCCGTTTTCAAGGCAAAAAAATCCCCCCTGCATTGCCCTGTATGGACAATCTCAACACAATTCGCTATCTTGGTAGTCCTATCCCTCCTTCTGGAAATCCTCCTCGTAGTCGGGCATAAGAACCCGCCGTTTTCTCAGATGGACAGTATGTTTGAGGACAAAAATAGGGTCTAAAGTTTTCACAGGTCTTATGCGCACCACAAACTCGCCGAGCGCCTTTTTGGCATTGCGGCTTTCCTTGCGGCGCTCAAATTCTCTAATTGAGTTCACAAGTCCCTCAACGGTGCGCAGAAGTTCGCTCTTGTATGATTCGTAAATTGCGGCAAGTTCGTATAGTTCCTCCCGCTTTTTGTCCACCTCAAGTTGAACCTCACGCAAAATCTGCTGAGCCTCGGATTCGGCTTCGGCGATAATCTGTTCTGCCTGCTGTTCCGCCTCGGCGATGGTTCTGCGTGCCTGCTCCTCCATCGCCTCCTTTATAGTTTCCGCCTGACGCTCAAGCGTGTCTATCCGCTTGTGAAGGGAATCAATTTCGTTGCGAAGACTCCTGTTTTCCTGAAGCAAGTTATCCACAAATTCTGCAACCTGTGCCAGAAATGTGCGCACTTCCTCAGGTTTATATCCCTGCAGTTTCTTGGAAAACTCCTGATTCCTGATGTTCAGCGGAGTGAATCTCAACGCCATATACTCACCTCGTCATAATTTTCTAACAAAATCACAATCTCCGGCGAATTTCCCCGTTCGCTAAAGATTTTGGAAAACCGGGCTCCCTCTTAAAATATCCTCCCGCCTCAACCTCATCAAGGTGGAAAAAGCAAGTTTCAACTTTATGGTTTTATTTTCTCCTCGATGCGCCTGATTAAATCGCGAATTATGGCGGCGTTCTCGTATCGCTCCTCCTCAATCGCCTCCTGAAGGTCACGATAAAGTTCTGCCAAATTCAAAGATTCAAAAAGACTTGTTGCTATTTCCGAAGTTTCTTCATTTTGGCTGGACGAGGCAGACTTTCTCTCAGCAGATTTCATCTGTTCTTCAATCCCCACCACGGGGAGACAATCCTCGCAGACGCACAGACGCTTCATCTGGGGACCTATCCATATCTCCACCAAGCGTACGGGCTCTTCCCGTCCGCAGATATCACACAATCCCAGGGGCAGTTCCCCCTCTAACTCTTCAAAATCAAACTCCTCATCGTCCCAATCGTCAGAATCAAACTCTTCGTCCTCATCCTCGTAGTCAAAATCGTCCTCGTCAAACTCCTCTGGGAACTCATCGCCGAAAAGACGGTGCAACTCCGCATAAAAATTCAAATCATCGCCGTGGAACAGGATAGTTTTCCGATAATCCTCGCCAAGTTGGTGAGGCAACCAGGGCGACTCAAACACCTCCTCATCCGGGGGAGGTTCCTCGCCCTCAAAGACCTCATCCTCCCTCACAAGTTTGAACACTTTGGGACCGACTGCCAACTCAGGCAGTTCAAACAAGATGCTCCAGAACTCAAAAGTATGCTCCTGCTTCTTTCTGTCGGACATCCTGAAAGCCCCCCAATGCATAGACATAATATCTTAACATATATAGGGACAAATTTCCAGAATTATTTTTGCTAAATTTGACCGTTTTACCAACATGGTATCCATGGGTTGGGAGTTGGGTGATGCTGGAACCATCCACCGGGGGCAGTAGTGCTAATTGGGTTGGTGCGTCGGAATAGTGCGCACTGATGAACTCAAGCGGTGTCTTTCTGCATCTGCTGGTTCGGTTATGCTATTCAACAAGCCCCGAAAAATAACTTCACTCATCCAACCCAACTTAACAAGCGATAACTGGATACTATGAAGGAAACACCGCAACTGACCAATATCAGGTGATGAAATCTTTTGGAAAGTGAGGAAAACGCCTGCTATCGCCGGGGGAATGGATAAACCGGCTCTGTGCTTATCTGAAGGGCAACCGACGGAGCCCCAGTTCCGGCACCTCACAGTCGGGATTTTCTCAATGTGTCATTTTGCAAATCTTGCCCCGAAAGCCATAGATATACCGAAAGTGGTATAATCATAACTGCCGCCGGCGACCACGATTGAGATTCCCATCTCGCCGAATGGCTTGAACGGCATAGTCTTGAGGGGCATCTGGGCTCCGCCGCCGAAGGCTATTGAGAACGCCGTTGAACTGGAACCCCCCGAGGACAGGGACTCTATCCTCAATCCACCGAGCCCATAGGGTTCAAAATTCTTTGAGGGAATGAAATACACCAAGTCAAAGGCGCTGCCGGTGCCCAACTCAAAGAATGTGTCATCGCCGACACGCAGACCCAGGATGTTCGCCCTCACATAAAGCGAGTTATACACCGGAACCATCCCCTCAAACGACAGTGTAAGTCCCGCATCGGAATCGCTGCCGTAGTCGGTGCTGGTGTGCATATAATTAAATCCAATTCCACCGCCAATCATAGGTTTGTAGTGCTTTGCACTTCCGGGGATTGTTCCCAGAGCAAGCATCAATGCGATAATAACTGCCTTTCTCATAATTTACCTCCTGGATTAATAGTTCTCTACCAATCTGAATCCGATAAATGTCCTTCTGGTTTCAGGTTCTTTGCCGGTGCGGGTTGTTGTGCGGAAATAGAATCCGTCGTCCTCGTATCCCCGCCAAAGATAGTGCCCGCCACGAATAGTTTTCTCCGTCCCCGTGTCGGGACCGGTGGGATTGTCAAACACATTGTCCCAGTAGTATGTGTTGTCAAACCAGTCAAGGCACCACTCGGCGACATTGCCCGACATATCCATCACGCCGAATATTGATGCCCCGTTCTCAAAGGTCCCCACCGGGGAACTGAACTCAAAACCGTCATCGTATGCTGTTCCTGCAGGGGCGAGATAGTTGCAGTGCACCTCGCCACCCATATAAAACTCATCTCCCCACGGGAACCTGTATCCCTCGGGGTAGCCGTCGCCGTTCTCGTCGGTGCCCAGAGTTCCTCTGGCGGCGTATTCCCACTGTGCCTCGGTGGGAAGCGTTTTTCCCACAAATCTGGCATAAGCCATCGCCTCATACCACGACACTCCGCCCACCGGATAGTCAGGAAAATCCTCGCCGATATTGTATTCCGGGTTGTTCCAGTTGAGGGGGGCAGTTATGCCGTTTTTCTCCTTCCACATCCAGCCGGCGCTGTCCCACCATTCCGGGTCGGAATATCCGCCGGCGTCCATAAATTCCTTATACTGCGCACAGGTGACCTCGTATTTGTAGATGCTGAACCCATCAATTCGCACCGGATGAGCGGGGTATTCCTCGCTTCCTCCGCCGCCGGAAGACCAACTGTATCCCATAGTGAAGGTGTCCCCCTCAATGGGAATCAAAACTGCGCCGTCGTCGTGGGGCGGCGGCACGCTTTCCGTCCGAACCACAAGTTGGTTGGACACATAGCAACTTCCCGTTATGGTGTAGGCATAGACCACAAACATATAATCCGATGTGGGCGAAAGGTTGTCTATGAAGGCGTTAGTGTCGTTGACTGCGCCCTCAATGAGCGCCACCAACTGGTCCGTTGAGTCAACCTCCGTCCCGGTGGACATATAGACCCTGTATTCCTGAAAGAGCATCCCCGAAAATTTAGTCCATCCCAGATAGACATTGTGGGAACTTACGGCGATTTGCGAGAGAAGAAAGTCAAACTCCTGCGGCGGGACATAGATAGTGATGGAGTCGCAGGCGGTCTGTCCGGCGGAATCTGCGGCGCAGACCTTTAGAGTGACCTCGCCGCTGTCGGGGTAGAAGGACCACACCGCAGAATACGGCGGTTCGGCAAGTGTTGCGAAGGTGTCCTCGCCGGCGATAAACACCACCTCGGCGATTTCATCCCCGGTGACCTCAGCGGTCACGGTCTGCGGGAACGAGACCGTGTCGCCGTCTGCCGGCTCGGTGATATGCACCGCAAGTGTCGGTCCTGCGGGGTTGCCGTCCTCCTCGTTGGAGCATCCGACCACAAGCAGAATTAGAACTATAAAAATTCCGCTCCAGATATATATTTTCCTCATAGTCCGCTCCTTTTATTTTTTGTTGAAGTAATCTTGCACCTGCTTGGCGCTGTATAGCGCCTGCGCAATGTCGGTTGAGATTTTATTCAGGCATTTTTCCGCACTTTCTGCGATTATATCGCCTACTTCGGAACAGGAAGTTACTCTGTTTGATTTTGTTCCTATGGCGGAAGCGTTATATGGATATATAAGTTTTAGATTTTTGTCCAGAAGATTGACCGTTATAGATATATCATACCGCACTTTTACCTTGTGTCCGAAAGTTAGTTCTGTGATTTCGGCGTCGTTGTCAACGCTTTCAAGGGTGACCCGGGCAAGGGCATCGTATTTGTCCATTTCGGGCACAGTGTCCACAACGACCACATTGGTGAAAACCGCCTCAAGGGCGGATTTGACCGCATCCACCATTCCGTTGCCCAGCATAATATCGTAGGTGTGTCCGGCGCAGAAGTCCTCGGTGATGGAGAAGCGGTCAATGTAGGTCGTCAGGTCCTCGTCAAATAGGACCGCCACGGTGGCGTTGATTTTTTCGGGGTAGTTTATCGCCGGTCCCGACGGCACCACAGGGATTACCTTTGGGGCGCACCCGGAAATTGCCCCGATGACCAACATCCCCATCGCCACAGAAAACACCACGCCTTTCGCCCTCATTGCTCCCCCTTTTGCGGATTTTTAGCAAGATAATTTAATGATGCGTTAAATTCAAGCAATTAACAAATTTTCTTTTCCTCGGACATCTCTATAAGGCACGATTTTAGATATTCAATCCCTCGTCCTTGGAGTGCGGAGACGAACTGCGCATCAGGATACCGGCGCCGGAAATATGCCAGTTGTTCCGGGGTCAGAAGGTCAATTTTGTTCAGGACAAGGATTTTTTCGCCGGTGGCGCCGATTTCGTCAAGGACGCTGTGAACGATTTGTATGTGTTCCTCTACGGCGGGGTGCGAACTGTCGGCGACCACAAGCAAAACATCCGCCTCACGGGATTCCGCAAGCGTGCTTTTGAACGACTCCACCAAATGATGGGGGAGTTTTTTTATAAATCCCACCGTATCTGTGATGAGGATTGTGTGTTCGCCGTCGGAGAGGCGGCGGGTCGTGGCGTCCAGTGTGGCGAAAAGTTTGTCCTCAACATAGACCTCGGCGCCGGTGAGTCTGTTCAAAAGTGAGGATTTCCCGGCGTTGGTGTATCCCACTAACGCAACACGGAAAAGGTTTTTGCGCCGTTTCCTCTGGATTTTCCGCTCCCTTTCTATTTTTGCCAGTTTTCGGCGAAGGATGGCTATCTGGTTGGCGATTGCCCTGCGGTCAAGTTCAATCTGCTTTTCCCCGGGACCTCTGACGCCTATGGCGCCGTATTGCCTTTCCAAATGGCGCCACATACCAGCAAGTCTTGGGAGAAGATATTGAAGTTGTGCCAGTTGCACCTGAATTTTTGCCTCGGGTGTGCGGGCGTGCAGTGCGAAAATGTCCAGTATCAAGCCGCTTCGGTCAAGGACCTTGATGTTTTCGCCCAGAATCCGGGAGATGTTTCGCACCTGCCCGGGCTTGAGGTCATCGTCGCAGATTACGGTGTGTGCGCCGACATCCTGAACCAGTTGTTTGAGTTCCTCAACTTTGCCCCGTCCGATGAAATACGCCGGGTCTGGATGGGGGCGCCGCTGCGTCAGGATTCCCACGACCTCGCCGCCGGCGGTTTTTGTTAGGAGTGCAAGTTCCCGCAAATCCTCGGCGACCTGCTCCTCGGTGTCGCCGGGAAGTATCAGCCGGAACAGGACGACCCGCTCTGCGGGCTGTTTTGTGGATATTGGCGCCCGAGTTTTTGCCATAACCCCGCTTCAGTCAAGGGTTATTCCGAGGTTCAGTTTCTTTATCAGTTTTTTGGCTTTGTCTTTGTCGCCCGCCTCAAGGGCTTTTTGTATGTCAAAGGCGGTGGTTGCTTTTTTGCCCTTTTCCATTTTTGCCCAGGTCACAGCGAGGGCTTCCCAGTAATCGGGGTTATCGGGCTTTTTCTTGACAAGTTCAATAAATATCTTTTCCGCTTCGTCAAGTTTTCCGGCGTTGAACAGGGCAAGTCCCTTGTTGTTGAGGGCGCCAGCATCATCGGGATTGATTTTGAGGACCTTGTCAAAATACTGCGCTGCCTCGTCGTATTTTTCCATATTGTAATATCTTACTCCGATATCAAACAGCACGCCGGCATCGTTTGGGTCAAGTTTTTCCATATGGGTTAGCATTTCCAGGGCTTTTTCGGTCTGTCCCAATTGGTCGTAGGCGTCGGCGGCGGCAGAATAGACCTTGGGATTTTGGGCTTTGCCAATGTAGGGTTTTAGAATAGAAATGGCGGAGTCGGGCATATTTTCAGCGGTGTATAGCGCCGCCAGAATTGCGGCAAGTTCCTCGTCATTGGGGTCCATAAAATGTGCCTTGCGATACACCTCAATTCTTTTATCTATATAATACTGTGCGCTGTCTTTATTGTCCTCTTGCTCAAACTTCATTTGCTTTTGCTGATATAAAAATCCGAGATTTTTGTAGGCATTAACATTGGTTGAGTCTATTTTTATAGCCATATATGTCCATTCGAGGGATTTTTCAAGGTCTTTTTTCCTTTTCCACGCTTTGAGACCTTTATTAAATGCCTCTGCGCTTTTGCTTCTGCGCCATTTTATTATTTCTGCCCTGTATGAGGTGTCCAATTCCTCCGCTTTGTTGAACATCTCAACCATTTTGTCAAGGCTGTCCATCTCGCCGTATAACTGCCCCGCCAGAAAATACGCCTCCGCATTGGTGGGATTTTTCTCTATCTCCTTTTTCAACTGGATGAGCGCCTGGTCGTATTCCTTCTGCTGGATATACACCTTCGCCGAGGTCATCTCCGCAGACTGACATCCCCAGAACGCCGCCAGCACAAATGCCGCTCCCAACACCGCAATGATGCCCTTGCGCATAGTTTCCTCCTTCGTTTGAATTCAAGTTTATCCAAGATATTTTTCTTTGTGTTTTTTGGCAAAGGATTTTTTTCTCTTTCGCATCCTGCCGGAGTGGTCGGGCATAATCCTCCGTTTCGCCCGAGATTGAGAATAATTTTATCAATTTCAAATTTTCGCTTGACAATTTAACCGTTCTCCCTAATGTTGTATGTGGGGAAAAGTGGGGAGAAGTGGGGAAATAAATACCGCTTTGATTTTTAAGAAATTAGCGCCGTCGCTTAAAGTTTTATATTAAAACAGGAGAAAATCAATTGTTCACCGGGAGACATCAACATAAACTTGACGCCAAGGGCAGAATCGCTCTCCCGGCGAAGATGCGTGAGGCGGGTAAAGGGGTTGCTTATTCTGAGTTCGTGGTCACCAAAGGGTTGGGTGGATGTCTTGCGGTTTTCCCCACTGAAAAATTTGAGGAATTTGTCAATAATTTTGACCCCGAGGACCTTGAGGTTGAGCAGACCCTCAATTTCTACAGAGAGTTCGTCTCCTGGGCGCACTTTGTCCCGGTTGACGGGCAGGGAAGAATCAATATCCCCGCAGAACTTCTGGAGTATGCCGGAATAGAAAAAGATGTCCTCATCCTCGGCATTGTTGACTGGATTGAACTGTGGGACCCCGAAAGATACAAACAAAATCTGGAAAAATCCAAGGTGGACTATGACAAAGGCGCCAGAGTTTTCTTCAGTTCCG
>JAMOPH010000332.1 GCA_027064665.1 bacterium
TCAGCCACAGTTTCTGGAATTCAATCTGTCCGCCTAACGGACCGCCGGCGCTCTCAAACGAGATTGAATTTCTGCTTCCCTTTGAGGCGAAAACGCGGGAATCGCGGCTGTCGCGCTCTATGGTCAGCATCGCCGACGACTCCCACCGGGGCCAGTCAATCTGGGTTATGTCATACGCCGGCGAGGGGGTGTAGTTTTCTCCGATGTCAGTGTAGGAAACTTCCTCAAGTTTATATCGGGCATAGACCGAGAAAAAGCGCGGGCGCCAGAGTTTCCTGCCGATTCTGATTGCCCCGCCGGTGCGGTGCTCGGTGTAGTAGTCCTCCCATATCCACTGGGTGTTATACAGGTCAAAGCCGAAACTGGTGGGAGTATCAAAAAGCCACGGCTCGGTGAAAGAGATTGAGAAATTGTTTTTGAGTTTGCCGAACTCGTAGTTGAGGTCAAGGCTCCAGCCCCGCCCTAAGACATTGGGCCAGCCGATGGAGATATTCCCCACAAGTTTGTCCTGTGCATTGTATCCTGCGCCCACCTGAAATCTTCCCACGGGCTTTTCCGTCACCCTGAGGGTGACATCAACATCGCCGTTGGGCAGGATATCAAACTCCGGCACCACATCCTCAAAATAGTTCAGAAAATACACATTCCGCTGGCTGGTAATCAAAAGATTTCTCCTGAAAACCTGCCCGGGATATATGACCAGTTCCCGCCTGATGACCTTCTCAAAGGTTCTCGTGTTTCCGGCGATATTTATCAGGTGGATGTGCGCCTGCGGACCCTCAATTATATCTATCTCTACCTCAACGCTGTCGCCTGATATATGGTTTTGCGGGGTTATCTGCGCGTGGATATAGCCCTCATCAGAGTAGGCAAAATAGATATCCTGCACCGATTCGTCCATTTTCTTCTGGTTGAATACATCGCCGGGGTCAAGTTTTAGATAACTGCGAAGTTTTTTCTCATCAAACACGCTGTTGCCCACAAATTTTACATTTTTCAGATAATATTTTTTGCCCTCATCTATGTAGATTTTGATATATATCCCGTCTTCCTTCTCAATAACACTGTCGGCGACTATGCTTGCGGTGATATATCCGTGGTTGTGATAGAAATCCTCAATGTTCTGCAGGTCCTGCTGATATTTGTCCGGGTCAAATTTTCCGGAGCGAAGGAATCCGCGGGGTTTTGTGTCCATCTCGCCGCGCAGTTTCCTGTCGGAGAACGCCTTATTGCCCACAAACTCTATCTTTTTGACCCTTTTGTCCTTGCCCTCGTCAATTATAAACACAAGTTTTTTGAAATCCTTTTGCGAACCCTCTTTGATATCGTATCTGACCTTCACGCCGTAGCGCTTTTTGTCAAGATATCTGTCCTCAATTTTTTTGATTGACTCAAACAGCGCCGCAGGGGAGAGAAATCCGCCCTCTGTGAGCGTGATTGTTTTGCGAAGTTCGTCATCGGAGAGTTTTTTGTTGCCCTTAAACTCAATGCTTTCTATTCGCGGGAGTTCCACCACGCGGATTTCAATATCGTATCCCCCGGAAACTTTCTGCGAAACTATGCGGACATCCTCAAAGTTGCCCAATTTATATATACTTTTGACCGCATCCTCAAGGCGGGCGGTAGAATATATATCGCCCTCGTGAAGTCCCGAGTTGACGCGGATGAGTTCGGGGCTGGTGTGTTCCGCGCCGTAGATATAAATCTTGTGGATTACCTCCGCGCCCGGCACAGAGGCAACCCACAACAAGGCAAAAATCAATGTCGCCAAGGCAAAGCGCATAAAAACTGTCCGGTTCAAAGCGAGGGCAGGTCAGGCATTGATGTTCTCCACCCTGATTACGGTGTAGTTCTGCCTGTGTCCGCGTTTTCTGTGAAAACTTTTTCTTCTTTTTTTGCGGAACACGATGAGTTTTTTGCCCCGGGTGTGCTCAACCACTGTGGCGTCCACGCTGGCGCCCTCAACAAGCGGCTGCCCAACACGAACATCCTCGCCGTCAGCGACAAGCATCACCCTGTCAAAGGTTATCTTCTCGCCGGGCTCCTTTTTTGCCATATACGGCACCCAAAGTTCCATCCCCGGCTCAACCTTCACCTGCATCCCTGCAATTTCCACTATCGCATACATTCTGTTCCCCCTTCAAAAGTGTAAACTGCACAATACAAAAATTTTTTGGCGGCGCAACAATTTTTTGCCGGCACCCCACCGAAAATTTTTGTTGGCGAACTACCTTGCGGCAAAACCCTCGGTCAGGTTCCACCAGCGGAGGAACTCCGAATAATACTCCTGCGCCACAGACTGGCTGTGTATCACGACGAAGTTCTCATCGTTTCGGGAGGTGCCGCTGAAACTCCAGTTTCCGCTTCCGGTGACCACCACAGGGTCTGTGCCGTCCCGGTCAACCACCATAAACTTGTGGTGGAACGCATACGGGCACGGGTCCTGACGCACATCAACGCCGGCGTCCTGCAGAGTGTAGAACTGCGTTGGCGAATCGGAAATCGTGCCCTCGTCAAATATCCCCCTGACCTCAACTCCTCGCTCTTTGGCATCTATCAGTGCCTGCGCAACCTCCTCAAGCGTGAAAGCATAGATGCAGAAATCAATGCTCTGCCGGGCGCCGTTGATTACATCCACAAGCATATTCGCCGGCTCATCCTGCGGACCAAACCACACCTCAACATAACCGTCGGCAAGAGATACATCCTCAACACCGTTGGAACTTTTGTTCGTGTGGAAATACCCCGAAAACATCTGCGAGAAATCGTTGGCGTAGGCTTTTGCCACATCCCCGGAGTTTATTATGATGACATTGTTGTTGTTGAGGAAGAACCCGTTGAAGGTGAAGTTAGTTGACCCGGTCCAGACGGTGGCGCTGTCAATCACCATATATTTGTTGTGGGAGAGGATATCGGAGTTGGCATCGGGGATTACTTCAATTCCGGCGTCGGTCATATCCTCAAAGCAGTGCGAGGGGTCCGAGCGGAAACTCTCATCGTCGCAGACCACCTCAACGACGACCCCTCTCTGGTGCGCGGAAATCAGCGCCTCGGAGATGTCGGTCAAATCCATTCCGTAGCAGGCGAGGAATATGCACTTTTCGGCGCCGTCAATCAGGTCAAGGGCGCGCTCAAGGGTCTCCTCGTAGCCGTAGGGGTCGGTGAAGATGACCTCAACCGAGCCGTCATCTGCGCCGGTGGGACGGTCCCGCATCTCGGTGCAGCCCCAGAAAAACAGAGCAAGCGCCACCGCCAGAAACAGAACCCTTGCCGGATGGGTTAATTTCATTATGCCGCCTCGCATTTAGAATTCATACTCCTCGCCCGGCGCCAGAATCACTCCCTTGATGGAATCCGGGAGCCGTGAGACGAACTCCTCGGGGTCCGCCTCAATCACCGGGAATGTGTTGTAGTGCATCGGGATGACAACCCCGGGGTGCAGAAGTTCGGCGGCATAGAGGGCGTCCTCAATATCCATCGTGAAGTTGCCGCCGATGGGCAGAAGCGCCACGGAAATCTCGTATCTGTCGCCGATGAGTTTCATATCGCCGAAAAGCCCGGTGTCGCCGGCGTGGTAGAGAACCTTTCCGCCCGCTTCAATCAGCACGCCTGCGGGGTTCCCGCCGGGAATCATCGTGCCGTCTTCCTCAATGATGGTTGAGCCGTGGAATGCGGGGGTCAGCCGGATGACACCGAAATCAAACGGATACGAGCCGCCGATGTGCATAGCGTGGGTCTTTGCGCCCTTGTTCCCGCAGTAAACCGCAACCTCATACGGGGCGATAATTGTCGCCTTGCGCTTTATCGCAATCTCTACGGCATCCCCTAAATGGTCCCCGTGTCCGTGAGTTACGACTATGTAATCCGGGTCAAGGTCGCCGGGCTTGCACGGCGCTTGCGGATTGCCGTTTATGAACGGGTCAATCAGAATCTTTTTCCCGCCTATCTCAACCTCAAACGCCGAGTGCCCCAGAAAGCGAACCTTTGCCATTTTCCCCTCCTTGTGTCATAAATTGATTGAGAAAAATATATTTCCCCGTTTTTCTGTCAAGAGTTTTGGTGGGGTCCCGCACCTGTGCGGTGCACCGAGAGGGAGAGTGAACTCAATGCCATTATTTTGTGGCGATGCGCTCGTAGCACCACCAGGTGTATCCGATTGACACAGAACCGTATCGGCTCAATGTTTTCACAAGCGGGGGGATTTTGTCAGGACATTTTTCTTCGGCGAACTTGATGGGGTCAAAACCTATCCCGATGCCCCACAGGTCGCCGGGGATGCCGCAGCCGTTCTCGTCGGTGGGAAGCGATGCCGCAAAACTGACGGTCAGATATTTTTTCACTCTCACCGCCAACTCCGCCTTGAGGATTGAGTAGTTGTCGTAATGGCTCATAGGACAGCATTCGTTGGGGTCGCCGTGGTCAAAGTTGCGCCCGAAATTGGCTCCGCGGCGGATTACCCGCTCCACTTTATCCCATCGGCGAATTCCAACGCGGATATCCACGGGCACACGCCCCGGATATCTGTGTTTGAGATACCAGAACAGTATCCCACCGATATTTGCCGTCTCGTCATAGATTGAAAATCCCCACTTACCGTCTTTGTCCGAGGCGTCAAAGGTCTCAACGGCGGTAAGGACCACAAAGGTCATCGCCATAGCCATAGCGGGGTCATCGCGGCTGTAGTATGTTTTCAGCGTCCAGTAGTGCAGGTCGGTCAGGTTCACGCCGTTCCAGAAGTGCCACATCTTGTCCTCAAGGTAGGGTTCCTGCTCAACGACATTTTCAAAGGGGTTTCTGCCAAGCCCGTGTTTCCACCAGTATTGGGATGCCACCACAGCCCCGCCGAAGAACTCGGTGGCGAAGATGCACCATCCCACCCACTGCTGTTGCCACAGTGCTTTTGCGGTGTCCTCAACTGCCGGGGTTTTCGGCGTCGTCTCCGCAAAAGCAGCGGAAAAGACCATCAAACTCAAAAGAATTTTTTTCATATCCAGGTAAAAAACCTTATCTTCCCTGACAAGTCAAGAGGTAACATATGTTAAATTTTTTATGAAAATTTTTCTTGACACTCCAGAGTGGGAATTTATATTCTGTTGCGTAAATGGAAGTTAGAACACCAAACAACTCAAACAAGGAGGGTTAAATGAAGAGGCTGCTTCTGGTTGCTGCAATCGCAGCGCTCGCCGCGATGGCGTGGGGACAGAGTTCCTGGACTTCCTCAACATCCCCGGACACCACCTACATAATCCTTCACGCTGACCTCATTGGTCTGCAGTACACCATCAACAGTGGTGGAACGGGGAACCTCAACGGTGACCCTTATACTTCACCCACTTTCTCGGGTTCCTTCACCGTGAGCACAGATACATTCTCCGCCACGGCGTCGGATATGAAGCCCTGCGAACTCCTGCACTATGTGTTCTGGATTGAGAACACCGGTGGTGTCACAGCCAACTTTGACCTGGTTGCTGTTCATGGTGGTGGCTCGTGGAGCGAGGATGCTTCTGCCGATGCCGACGCCTGCACCGGACTGGATGAGGACGAATATGTGATTGGTTATGTTTACACCTCATCCGACAACAATGCATCCACTCCTGCCTCTCCCGATTTCACCACTGTGGGTTCCACCGAGATTGATGACATCGCCGGTTCTTCCGGGCTCGTCGCGGAAGACCCGAGCGCCGCTGGTTCCGATGGAGTCTGGGCTTCCCAGATTGACCAGGCGGAACTTCACATCGGCTGGAGAATGCCTTCCTCTACTTCCGATCCTGAGGATGTGAACGACATCGGAGTCAGAATTGAGGGTGAGATTAATGGCACTGACTGATGCCGAAATGGCGCCGGAATCAAAAGCCCCCGAGAAATCGGGGGCTTTTTGTTTTCCTTGACAGTGTGAAGGATTGGGGTTAGTTTAAAAAAGTGAAAATTGGTGTTAAAATATTTTGGATTGCAGTCGCTGTCCTGACCGGGTGCTCAGTTTATGCTCAGGAGTGGGAGAGTTCCAGTTCTCCGGACACAACTTTCATAATTCTTCGGGTGGACTTAATCGGTGCCAGTTGGAATTTTAATTTTGGAGGAACAGGGGCGGAGAACACGACAGACACGCTGATTTCGTTCACCTCAGTTGGTGACACCTTTGAGGCGACCGACACCATCACCGTTCGCCCGTGCGATGTGATTCATCAGGTGTTCTGGATAGAGAATACCGGCGGAGTATCCCTTGATTTCAATACATATCTTTTGAATTCAGTTTCTGGACCAGATTGGTCCCACGACCCCGTGAACATAACCTGCGCCTCCATAGTGGCTGAGGACAGGTTTGGCGGTGCCTTTTCCTTTGAGCCCTCCGATGGGGATTCTGCCACTCCGTCTGCTCCGGCGTGGGTTGTATTGCCGGAGGATTCCGTTGGCGCCACCGATGAGTTTGAAGATTTGCCCGGAGAGGACCCCGATGCCCCGGCAGTTGACGGCGCCTGGGCTGAACAGACTGACCAGACGGAATATCACCTGAAATATGTTATGCCGATATCTTCCTCAACTACTGCGGTGCAGCACATTTACACCGTTATCACAGGTAAAATCTCTGACTAATTTTGGCTAAGTGCTGGCAAAAAGCCCCCGCCAGTCGGGGGCTTTTTTATTTGTGAGAAAATGCGCCGGTTTCACACAAACAAACCGGGAAAAATTGAAAAACATTTTGCAAAGGCGCTTTTTCACCGCGAGGTATTGAAATACCTCGCTGAGGAGAGAGAAAAGATTCAGCGAGCGGTTTCAACCGCTCGGCTAAGAATGGAGAGCTCGTCTCTAATCTATTTATTTTCCTCAACCGGCGGTGTGAGAAGTGACACAACCACCGCGCCCAAAAACGAGATTGCAAACGCCGGAATTAACTCATACACGATGGAACTGAGCGCCTTGGTGTTGTGCCAGATGACCGTGACCGCAGGACCTAAGATGAGACTTGCCAGCGCCCCCCACTTGTTCAGGCGCTTCCAGTAAAGGGAGAGGATAATCACCGGTCCGAAGGCGGCGCCGAGTGCACTCCACGCATACAGGACAAAACTGTAAATAGTTCTTACATCCAGCAAAGCAAACACCATAGCCACCACTGTCAGCACACCGATTAGAATTCTGGTGACCCAGACTGCACGGCGAGGTTCAATCGGCTTTTTTGTGATTCTGACCCAGAAATCGTTGACCAGCGTGGTGGCGGCGTAAATCAACTGCGAGTCTGCGGTGGACATCATAGCGGCGGTGACCGCCGAAAGTACTACCCCGGCGATAATCGGATGGACAAAGTTTATCGTGAACTGCGGAAGGGCTTGTTCGGGGTCGGCGAGGTTCGGCAGAAGCGCCTTTGCGGCAATTCCCAGCGTCACCGCACCGAAAAACACAATCGCACCCCAGATTGTGTATATCCAGGCGGCACGCACCGCCTCTTTCTCATCTTTGACCGTGATGTATCGCACCACGATGTGGGGCATCCCCGGGTAGCCGAGGGCAATCCCCAGCGTGCCAATCAGAAAAGCCGCCGCGCCCTCTTTGGGGATAAAGTCCCCAATTCCCGCCGCAGAAAGTGCCTGCATTATGTTGCCGAATCCGCCGGCTTTTATCACCGCATATATCGGGAATCCCAGCATAACCACGACCATCAAAATTCCCTGCAGAAGGTCGGTGAAGCACACGGCGGCGTATCCGCCCATAAGGACATAGAGCCCGATGATGACCGCGCCAATCAGAACGCCGCCGGTGTATGATGTGAGTTCCATCCCGGCGAGATTTTTCCCCGAGCCGGTGAACTGCCCGACCACATAGGCGAGCATAAAGACCACAGTTATAATCCCGCCAACGATACGAAGGATGTGCGTTCTGTCGCCGGTGCGCTTTTCAATATAGTCGGAGAGGGTGAGGATTTCGGGGTCGTCGGTGGCACGGCGCATCTGCCGGATTATGAAAAGTGCGTTGAAAAGATACCCAATCACGCACGCAATAGCCGCCCAGTATCCCGCCAGACCTTTGGAGTATCCCAGACCGGAGAGTCCCAGCATAACCCAGGCGCTTTCACCGCTTGTGGCAGCAGATATCGCCGATGTCCACGCACCGAGACCCTTGCCAGCGGCGATGAAATCCCGATACGATTTGCCGAACTTCCTGTCGCCCCAGATTCCTATCCACAGCAGAACCACCAGATACACCACAAAGGTCGCCCAAACCGCAATACTGTGCCCCATTGCCGCCTCCTTTTTGCCGTTGATTATTGCAAATTAAACTCCGCGATAAACTTCCGCAAGAGGTCAGTGAAACTGTGAATTAAATCTTGTTGCCCGTGAAGTGATTGTTTATCTTTCAGTGTGCAGCAAATGTCAGCAGGGGGGATTATGAAAAAGGTCTTGGCATTGGCGTTTTTGGTTTCCTTTGTCTGGGCTCAGGTGCCAAGGATTATGAATTATCAGGGGAAACTCACAGAT
>JAMOPH010000333.1 GCA_027064665.1 bacterium
CCTATAATTGCCGACTGGATGTGGCTTGAGTCCTCATCCGAGCGAAGGCAGACGATTTGAGTGTGCCAGACCACTCCTGCGCCGCCTATGTGGTTGTCCCCAACCTCGGCGATTATCCCCGAGCACATTGTCCCGTGCCCGGTGGCATATCCTGAGGATTCATCATCCGGATCGTTATCGTCGTCAACAAAATCCCAGCCAATCAAATCGTCAACATATCCGTTGCCGTCGTCGTCAACCCCATTCAGGTCGTCGGGGTCCATCGGAACTCCGTCGCCGTCAAGGTCCTCGCCGGGATTGACCCAGATATTATCATACAGGTCGGGATGATACCATTCCACTCCTTCAAGCACTGTCACTAAAACATCGTTCGCGTCGGTGATGTATTCCCACACATCGGGCATATTGATTTTTTCGTGGTGCCACTGGGCGTAGTAGTGGTCGTCGTTGGGAGTTGCATATTTTTTGAACACATAGTCCGGATAGGCATCAATCACGCCGGGAATTTTTTTGAACTGGTCGCATATCGCCGGAATCTCCATAGAGTCAACATCGGCATATATGATAAAAAGATTTCTTATGTGATAGCGAAGTCTTTTGATTTTCGGGTCTGTCGGCAGGGGCATAAGGCGTTTGACCTTGGTGATGGGGTATGTCGCCATAAGGTCGTCAATTTCCGGTATGCCGCACACAAAAGCGCCGTTGTCCGTCTGACTGAAATTGAGCAGTGGTTCCGGCGCAAAATGCACCAAAAAGCGCCCATTTACCCACGGAAGTTGCCCGGCATAGAGCAAAATCGCAGAAAGCAAAATGGCAAAAACTACCCTGCGCATTGTCCCTCCCGATTTTTGTGGCTTTTCAGAATAACCCGCCCCTTTGTTTCAGTCAAGACTTTTTGAACTTGGAGAGCACAGGTTTTTCAAAAACCGGTTGAATTTTTCACCCGGAAAGATAAATTTTGAATTGACCGAAGGGGGTGAGAAAAATGATGAGAATTTACTGCAAATCCAAGATTCACAAGGCGAGGATAACCGATGTTGAACTTGACTACGACGGCTCCGCCGAGATAGACACAGACCTTATGGAGGCGGCGGATATTGCCCCGTGGGAGCAGGTTCAGGTGGTCAATCTTGAGAACGGCGAGCGCTTTTGGACATACGCCATTCCCGGAGAGCGCGGCACGGGCAAAATTGCCCTCAAGGGTCCTGCTGCCCGCCGTGGTATGCCCGGCGACAGGGTTATAATTATAACCTATGCGATGGCTCAGGAGGACGAGTGGGGCGACCGCAAACCCATAACCGTCCTGGTTGACGAGCAAAACCGCATAAAGGAGATTAAAAAGTGAAAACTTTTTCCGAGGAATATCTAAATAGGGCGGAGCAGGAGATTCTTTACGATCTTCAGGATGAAAAACTGCAGAAAATCATAGGTTCTTTTGGCGGTAAACCTACTAAAAAAGACAAGATTCTCAATGTAGTTTTTATAATTTTGGTGGCAGCGCTGTTTGTTCTTGAAATCTTCTGGCGGAAGGTGGTCGGCACAGTGGCGCTTGATTTGGCGGTCTTTTTAATCTCTGTGAAACTTATATATCTTATGCATACCCAGGCGCGGGTTAATCACTACCAGTTCTGGATTTTGACCGCCATTGAGATGAAAACCACCATTATGCTTGAGCAACTTCAAAAACTTGCCTCGCAGATAGAAACCAATCAAAGGAGCCAAAATGCCCAAAATTAGAACCGCTTTAATTTCCGCTTACAACAAGGAGAAAATTGGTGATATAGCAAAGAAATTGGCGGACAGGAATATAGAAATCTGGGCGTCGTCGGGGACGGCGGCATTTTTGCGGGAGCGGAATATCCCCGTCACCTCAATTGACGGTCTGGTCGGGTTCAGCCAACTTTTGGGCGGGCGTGTCAAAACCCTTCACCCGGCGATATTTTCCGGCATTTTAGCCCGTGATACCCAGCAGGATTTCGCACAACTGCGCCAGCGGGACTACCCCGCCTTTGATATGGTCTTTGTTGACCTGTATCCGTTTTTGGAGAATATGTCTTTGCCCGAGGAGAAACTTGTGGAGTTGATTGACATAGGCGGCGTTGCGCTTTTGCGGGCGGCGGCGAAAAACTACGCCCGGGTCGCCGTGGCATATTCCCCGGAGCAGGCGCAGAAAATAATTGACTCTATGGACGACGAGAACAATGTCCCCACAGAACTTACCCGCCAACTTGCGGCGGAGACCTTTTATTTCACCTCGGTCTATGACTCGGCGATTGCCGGATGTTTATATAATGGAGAAAGTTTCCCGGAGTATCTTTCCTTCGGCGGGAGAAATGCCTTTCCTCTGCGCTACGGCGAAAATCCCCATCAGAGGGGGGCGGTATATGCGGCTTTCCCGCCGCGGGGACTGCTTTCGGCGGAGATTCTGGGCGGAAAGCAACTTTCCTACAACAACCTGCTTGACATAGATGCCGCCCTCGCCGGAGTGGTTGAGTTTGATGAACCCGCCTGCACCATAGTAAAGCACCTTTCCCCCTGCGGAATCGCCACCGATGAGGATATCCACGCCGCCTACGAGAAAAGCCTCGCATCAGACCCGCTTTCTGCCTTCGGTGGAATAGTGGCGTTCAACAGACCGGTTGATTCTGCGCTGGCGGAAAGGTTGACCCGGCATTTTTTTGAGTGCGTTGTGGCGCCAGATTTTGTGGAAAATTCCCTTGAGATACTTCACCGAAAGAAAAACCTGCGAATCCTCAAAACCCCGGAACTTTCCGGCGGGGAGAGAATCGCCGTCCGCGGGATATGGGGCGGCTTTGTTGCGCAGGAGACCAATCCGCCGGGGGCGATGGCGCAAAAATGGGAAGTCGTCTCCCGGCGCAAACCCACCGACTACGAGGAAATGCAGATGTGCTTTGCTATGCGTGCCGCCAAGTTGGTCAAATCCAATGCGATAGTGATAGCGAAGGACAACGCCACAGTGGGAATTGGCGGCGGTCTGCCCAGCCGTGTGGATGCCGCCATCGTTGCTGTGCGCAAAGCCGGAGACAGGGCAAAGGGCGCAGTTGCGGCATCCGATGCCTTTTTGCCTTTCCCGGATACGCTGTATGTCCTCGCCCAGAGCGGAGTTACTGCGCTGGTTCAGCCGGGGGGCTCCCGCAACGACGAGTTGGTCATTCGGGCGGCGAACGAGTTAGGTATCGCTATGGTCTTCACCGGGATGCGCCATTTCAGACACTGACTTATCCCGCCGAACTGCACACAAGGGACATAATCATCAGCGCACCAAGATACGCCACCACCGCAAGGGGGCTTGACGCCGGCAGGACATAGAGGGATATCGCAGTTCCGACAGCGGCGCCTAAAAGGTCTGCGGCATACAGTTTCCCGCCGGGGATTTCCCCCTGCGATGCCAGCCCGAAGGCAAATCCCGACACCGAGCCGGAGAGGAAAAATATCCCCAAAAATCCCCACAGTGGCACGAAAGTCCCCCGGTAGCCCAAAAATGTCGTCATAAAAATTATCGCCACCGAGATGACGATTCCCGCCTGCGACGGACGGCGGAATCGCGTCCCGCAGAAACTTCCGAAGGTTGTGCCTAACAGAAATATCCCCGTGCCTGCACCGATTAGATAATACAGAGTGCCAAAGTTCGCCTGAAACACCAACATAAACAGCGTCTGCGCAAGAATTCCCCACATTCCGCCGACCAGCACAAGCCCCACCGGGCGAAGGGACTTTCTCAGCGATAGTATGGCGAGCGCAAGCGCCACCGCCAGAAAAATCAGCAGTGTTCTGTGTTCGCCGTGGCGGAATATGTCGGCGGGAAGGCGCACGCCGGCAAGATAAATTTGCTCCAGCACCCCCCAGATGTATATGAGCGGATTCCAGTCGTGGTTGATTCTGACGAACTTTGCGCCGGCAATCTCCCGCCAGAGTGTGGTTCTGCGCTGGGGCTGAAACAGTATGGGCAGATACCCCGGCTGAACCGTGGCGGCACGCACCGGACGAAGTTTTTGAGATTTTAAGAGTTCCAGCAGGCGTTCTGCCAATTCTGTATTTTTCCCGGCAAATCGGCGGTCGTGGTATATCAGCACTGCCCCGTCAAGGTAGTATATCTCCGGGTTGGGGAACACGGCTGAAAATGTCGCCAGAATTCCGGCGCACAGTTCCGCCTGATACGGCGACAGGTAATTTGCGCCCACTGGAATTCCCACAGCAACGACGCCATCCTCTGCCAGATGCGAACTGACCTGCTGATAAAATTCCTGCGTCCAGAACCGGTTGTCGCCGCCGGAAAGCGGGACCCCCGGCAGGATGAAGACAACATCGTATTTTTTGTCCGTTCGCCGCAGAAACGAGCGCACATCACCCCGAATGGGATGAAATCTTTTGTCCCCCCATATCCTGCGGATGTGCGGGAAATCGGCGAGCGCCACAGAATACAGGCGTGCATCCGTGTAGGGGAAATCCACCGACGAGGGGGAGTGGGCAAGGATGTCCTTTCCGGCGCCGGCGAAAAGCCCGCCCACCAGAAGGACACTTTTCCCCGTGTCCTGCGCCCACATCACAGGATGGATTATCTGTTCGGCGCCGAGCGTGTCGCCCTCCGATGCCAGCAGTTTGCCGCTCTGGTAGAGATAGTTCTCCCCACCCTGCGACAGGATTACGATTTTCCCGTGGGGGGAGTTTATCTCCCGATGGTCAAAGCCACGCCATATTTTGGCATCAATGTGGGGGGCAGCCAAATTGAGCACAAAAGTGAGCACAATCGCAGCCGCAAGGTATTTTTTGAGAAGAGCGGGCTTGAACAGATACACGGGAACCGCCAGCAGCATCGCTATCAAAATCGCGGGGGCGTTTTGCGGAAGGAACATAAACCCCAGAGTCAGCAGACCGCCAGCGAAGGAACCGATGCCCTCATAGGCGTATAATATTCCCGACGGGGCGAAGTTCGTCAGGGATGAAAATACCCGCCCGGCGAAAAATGCCGGCAGAGAACCCGCCAGCGCCGTTATGAGAACGATTTGAACCGGCACCACCAGCCCAAAGGTGGGATGCAGGACTGCAGCGCACACTTTCACGAGTGCGGGCATAAGCAGTGCGGACACCCCCAGCAGTGCGAACTGTGTGGGCACATTTTTCCCGGAGTATGTTAGACTTCCTGCGGCGCCCCACAGAAGCCAGACAAACAGAATGACCGCAATTATCAGTTCGTTGAAGCCGTAGAGCGCCATAATCTCACGCATCATCTCGGTCTGGATGGAGACCGCTGCGGCGCCGAGGAAGACGGCGGAGATTTTTGAGATTTTGGCGTTCACAGATGAAAATTTATCCGGTTGCGCCGGATTTTGCCAGTATTTTAGTCAATTTTTTCGTTGCCCGCAGGGGGACATTTTCTAAATTACCCGGATGATAAAAACATTCAAAATACTCCGCCCCTATCTTCGGGGGGAGACGCGGACCCTCCTTTTCGGAATTCTGGCGCTGATATTCGTTGATGGATTCCAGTTGCTCATTCCACGGGTCATCAAGCGGGCGATTGATGCTCTTTCGTTCGGGAAGGCAACCACCGGTCTTCTGCTGAAACTTGCCGGTATAATTTTGCTTTTGACTGTGGGCATTGTAATTTCCCGCTTTTTCTGGCGCTATCTTATAATAGGGATGTCCCGCCGTATGGAGAAAAGACTGCGCAGGGCGTTCTATCAGCATCTGCAAACACTTTCGCCGAAATGGTATACCCAGAATAAAATCGGCGACCTGATGGCTCTTGCCACCAACGACCTTGAGGCAGTTAGGATGATGGTTGGTATCGGTATGGTGGCATCCTTTGATGCCGTGTTTTTGATGGTTATGTCCCTTGTTATGATGATTCTAATAAGTTTGAAACTCACACTTTATGTTATAATTCCTTTGCCTATTTTGTCGGTTGTAGTCGCAATTTTCGGAAAAATTCTAAACATCAGGTTTCGGCAGGTGCAGGAATCTTTCGCCGCTCTCACAGATAGAGTCCGTGAGGTGGTATCTGGAATTAGAGTTATCAAAAGTTATTCCCGTCAGGATTATGAAACGGCCAGATTTAAAGACCTCAGTGCCGATTATGTCAGGAAAAATATGAGGATGATTATAATAGGCGGTATGTTTGACCCGTTTATCAGCCTTGTGGTTGGGACTTCGTTTGCGCTGGTTATACTGCTTGGGGGCAGAGGTGTAATTCTGGCACGGATTAGTATGGGGGATCTGGCGGCGTTCACCAGTTATCTTGGGCTTTTGATCTGGCCTATGATAGCGATAGGATGGGTCATCAATCTCTATCAGCGTGGGCGGGCGTCGCTGGACAGGATTATGGAGGTGTTCGCCGCAAAACCCGATATCGGGGACGCCCCCGATGCGGTTGAACTCACCGATGTGCGGGGAAAAATTGAGTTTAGAAATCTCACATTTAGATATTCCGATGACCTTCCGCCCCAGTTGGTGGACATAAATTTGCTCATAAATCCCGGCGAGATTGTGGGAATCACCGGGCGCACCGGCTCGGGCAAGACGACGCTGGTTTCCCTTATCCCACGGCTGTATGACCCGCCGCCAGGCACGGTGTTCGTTGACGATGTGGATGTCAGAAAAATCAAATTGAGTTCTCTGCGCAAAAATATCGGCTATGTGCCGCAGGACACATTTTTGTTCTCCGCCACCATTATGGAGAACATCAAGTTCGGCGACCCCACAATTCCCGACGAGGTGGCAGTTGAGGCGGCAAAAATTGCCCAACTTGAAAAGGATATAAAAGATTTCCCCGATGGGTTTAACACTGTGATAGGGGAGAGGGGCGTTATGCTTTCCGGCGGGCAGAAACAGCGCCTCACCATCGCACGGGCGATTGTGCTTGACCCGCCGATACTTATCCTTGACGACGCCCTTTCCGCAGTTGACACCGAGACGGAAAACGCAATTTTGGAAAGACTGCTCGAAATTCGCCGCGGCAGGACGACGATAATTGTCTCCCACAGGGTCTCTGCCCTTCAGAACTGCGATAGGGTGATTGTGTTAGAGCGCGGCAGAATAATTGAGCAGGGCACACATCAACAGTTGCTTGACAGGAAAGGATTTTATTACGAACTTTATCAGATGCAGAAGATTCAGAGCGAACTGGATTGACGGGGTAGAATATGGAGTATTTTGAGATACACGGCGGCGTTCCCCTTGAGGGGGAGATTAAGGTTTTCGCCGCGAAAAATTCTGTTCTGCCGATGATGGCGGCGGCGATTCTGGCGCAGAGCGGAACCACGCGGATAAACAATGTCCCCGATATCGCCGATGTGCGCACGATGTCTGAGGTTCTGCGGCGGCTGGGCGCAGAAATTGAGTTTGACAGGCAGAACAATGTCCTGTGGATAAATACTGAAAATATCCGCAGTTATGAAGCGCCCTATGACTTGGTCAGCAGGATGAGGGCAAGTTTTCTGGTTATGGGACCGCTTCTGGCGCGGTTCGGGACTGCGCGGGTTTCCCAGCCCGGAGGATGCGCAATCGGCGCCAGACCGGTGGACCAGCACATAAAGGGGTTTGCCAGACTGGGCGCAAAGGTCACCGAGGAGGGCGGATACACCGTGGCGCGCGCAAAAAAACTTATAGGAAACACCGTGGTCTTTGACCGCCCGACTCATACCGGCACGGAAAACATTATGATGTCCGCGGTTCTGGCTGAGGGGAGAACGGAGATAATAAACGCCGCACAGGACCCGGAAATCGTTGACCTCGCCAAGATGCTGAACAAAATGGGGGCGAAAATCCGCGGCGCCGGGACATCCATAATCACCATTGACGGCGTTGATACACTCAGGGCGGTGGAGCACACCCCCATCGGCGACAGGCTTGAGGCGGGGACATATCTTTTCGGCGCGATAGCCACCGGCGGAAGGGTCAAGGTCAAAAATGTTTCTCCGGCGAGTTTGAGGACTGTCCTGTGCAAGATGATGGATATGGGCGCGGAGGTCACCACTGGGCGGAATTATGTCGCCGTGCAGATGAGGGGGCGCCCGAGGGCAGTGGACATAATCACCGACCCGTTTCCGGGTTTCCCCACAGACCTTCAGCCGATGATTATGGCGGCGCTGACCATCGCCGAGGGCACAAGCGTAATCTGGGAGCGCATTTTTGAAAACAGGTTCATCCATGTGATGGAACTTCAGCGGCTTGGCGCGAATATCACAATTTCGGGCGACCGTGCCACAGTTGTCGGGGTTGAGAACCTTGACGGTGCCACCGTGATGGCGTCGGATATCCGGGCAGGCGCAGGTCTTGTGATTGCAGGACTTGCCGCCCGGGGGAAAACCGTCGTGAAAAGGGTCTATCACATTGACCGGGGATATCAGCGCCTTGAGGAGAGACTGCGCCTTCTGGGCGCTTCAATTGAAAGATATGATGAGAACTAAAAATCGTTTGGATATCACAGGGGGGAGGCTATG
>JAMOPH010000334.1 GCA_027064665.1 bacterium
CTGGGAAGATTCTATCCGGTGTTAGAGGAGGAGGACGGTTTAGCCCGCAAGGTCAAACCGCTGACATTCTGCAGTGAGTATGAGACTTTAGCCTACGCCCACTTTGTGGGGATTGAGTATTATCCCAAAAAGTGCCGGTTCGCCCACGGCGCAACATCGCAGGTTTACAAGCACATCCTCAACGAACTTGAGATGGAGATGCCCGGGACGAAACTGTGGTTCGTTGAGGGGTTTTTCCGCACCGCCCGGGAAAAATTCAGAGCGGAAGAACCCGCCACGCCGCGGGAGAAGTGTGTTTTCTGCGGCTATCCCACCACCCGCCGGGAGATAATTGACGGCGAGGAAAAGCCCGTCTGTTCTTTCTGCGCCCTCAAAAGAAGACTGCAAAAGCACGCGGGGAAATGAGGTTTTGCGTTTGACTCTTTTCATTTTTCACTTGCCCCAGCCCGTGGGTCAATATGCAAATGTCCCGGGGCAATGTGCACCTGCCCGAAGTCAATGCGCCTTTGACTAAAGGCAGTGTGCACCTGTTCAGAGGCAATATGACACTGGCAAGAGGCAATGTGCAAATGGTCAGAGTCAATGCGCATCTGCTCAAAGGCAAAGTGCAAGTGGCGTGGGGAAAATGCGAATGGAACGAGTTTTACCTCACATAAATCACCTTCTTCGCCCCTTCCGCGGGCGGGAGTGTGCGGATTATATACATCCCCGCGGGAAGATTCTGCGGGCGCCAGATTATCCGTCGTCCGGGACTGCGCCGCCGGAAAACCACCCTGCCGGAGATATCGGCAATCTCCACGAATTCAACCTCCGCGGAAAGGTCAATGGCGCAGGCGTCGTTGAAGGGGTTTGGCGCGGCGCGCACAAAGATTTCCTTCGGCGCCGCAGGGCTTTCGGCGACCTCAAGCGGAACCGTCCGCCACCAGATTGCATCCACCGCGATATTCTCCCCGGCGGTGCCGGTGCCGTCGCCTAAATAGACCCTCTCCCACGGCGCCCCCGAAAAATAGTATGTCCCCAGACTGACCCATTCGTCCGCATACGCCGACTGGTCCACCGCCACCGTGTCGGTGTCGCCCGCGTGGAAGACGATATACTTCACATCCGCCTCCGAGTTGGTCGCGGGGATATACGCCCGAACCTCATACTGCCCGGGTCTGGGGAGAATCGGATACCATTCGGCAAAACACACATCGTAGTCGTGGGAGGTGGAGTTTGTCCAGAAGAAGTGTCCGTCGTATCCGCCGGCGACCTGCCGCCACCAGACAGTGTCGCCGTAGTGATGGAAGGTGGGGTCAAGGTCGTCCACGATGGTGTCCACCGCGCCGACAAAGACCCATCGGACCGCATCGGCGATAACCGCCTCACCGCCGACCGCGCTTCGGTCGCTTATACCGACATATCCGCCTGTGCCAGCGGGGAACAGGAACCGCCCGATATAGTGCCATCCCGTGGCGCCGGTTTTCTGCGAGATGAAGAACGAGTCGTTGAACACGCCGCGCACCCGCAGGAACACGCTGTCGCACCGGTTTGAGGCGGGCATCCACCACATATAGATATCGTAGGCGCCGGTTTCGGGGATTGTGGGGGTCCAGCGCGCCCAACTTTCAATGGAGTCCCCAGCGTCGCACCAGAGGTAGTCGTTTTTCCATCCGGAGTCGGGATAGGCGCCGTAGTTCCAGTTGTCAAAGTCGCAGTTGAAACCGGGGTCGCCGTCGTCCACCACGATTCCGGCGATGGTGTCGGTGCAGAACACCTGTTCCACCGCGCCCCAGAAGGCGGGGTCGCCGTCGTCGTAGCCGAGCGCCCACCAGCCAACTCCCATAAGGTCGTGCGCCCTGGCGTAGGTGTATCTTTCCACCAGCGACGCCGAATCGGAATACCAGCACTGATGCCACGAGTCGTAGCGATACCACGGCGCCGAACCGTCAGAGTCCCAGAGTCTTCCGTGGTATTCAGCGCCCTCAACCGCATCGATGTAGAACACCGCCGAGCCGCTTCCGGTGGTTGATGCCCCGCGGTAGGGACCATCGCAGGGCCAGTCGTAGCCGTAGGCGGGAAGCCCGAGGATGATTTTCTCCGGCGCCCCGGATTGGGTGGAATAGTGTTCCACAGAGTAGGCGAGGTCGTAGTATTCGGTGGGGTCGTCTAACGGGTCCACGGGACCGGTGTTTGGCGCGGAGCCCCAGTGGTAGTCGTAGCCCATAATGAACATCGCGTCGCAGTAGTTTTTGAGTTGGTCGGTGAAGTATGTGTTGCGCCAGTCCACCGAGGGCAGGCAGATGGAGAGCCAGTATCCGGGACCGCGGGCGTCAAGGCTTTCGCGGAACTCCGCCATAAAGGTCACCAGTTCGTCGCCGTAGCCGGAGTTGGGGTGTTCAAAGTCCACATTGATTCCCGAGCCACCGCGGGCAAGCATCGCCTCAATTGCGTTGTGGATACAGTTTGCCCGCGCGGACGGCGAGGAAATCAGAGAACTTATCGTGGAATCGTCAAACTGGGCGATGCACAGATCCACCGCGACCCCATACGCCAGCGCAGAATCCACCACCGGCGCGGAATACCAGTAGTTTGTGTTGGTGATTGAGCCGTCGGCGCTGATGGTGCAGTTGAAGTAGGCAATCCTTTCCACCAGGTCCCAGCGGGGGCAGTTGTAGTTGCGCTCCCAGTAGGGGACGAAGCCGTAGGTTATGTGCGATAGAGTCGCCGGGCTTTTTGGGATTCTGGCGGGTCCGCCGTGGTGGAAGACGGAATCGCCGAAGATAACACTTTGTTCAAAATGGGGCGAGGGCAGTTCCTGCCCTTCGGCGGCGAGAAAAATTATAAAAACGCCCAAAACCGCTGTCCTGATTTTCATCGTCCCCCCTCGTTGAGGTGCGCAACGGACCTATTCCAGTCCGTTATACTGGAAAGCCTCCGGGATAATCGCCTCCAACTGCTCGTCAAGGTATGATATGACCTCCGCCTGTGTCTTGAACCGCAGGACATTTTCGGCGATTTCGCGGGCGGTCTTCATATCAGTTGACCGGATAATTTTTTTGATGACCGGCACTCTGGCAGGCACGGCGGAGAACTCATCAAGCCCCATCCCTAAAAGCATCGGCACGGCGCGCATCTCTCCAGCCATCTCGCCGCACATCCCCACCCATTTCCCGGCGAAATGGGCGGACTCTATGGCGTGCTTTATCAGCCGCAGGACCGCGGGATGATACACCTGATAGATGTGCGCCACCCGCGGATTCCCCCGGTCGGCGGCGAGGGTGTATTGGGTCAGGTCGTTGGTGCCGATGCTGAAAAAGTCGCACAGGTCAGCCAACTCCCGCGCCAGAAGCGCCGCCGAGGGGACCTCTATCATCGCTCCAACCTGAATTGACTCGTCAAACGGAATACCTTTATCCCGCAGTTCCCTTTTGGATTCCTCAACCAGTTCCCGGGCGCGCTCCATCTCCTCGGGAAGCGCAATCATCGGGAACATTATCAGAAGTTTGCCGTAGGCGCTTGCCCGCAGAATTGCACGGATTTGTGTCTTGAGAATCTCCGGATACGCAAGACCTATCCTTATCGCCCGAAATCCCAGAAACGGGTTGGGCTCGTAGTGATGCTCAAAAAGGTTCCCCAGTTTGTCGCCGCCGACATCAAAGGTTCTAATTATCGCCTGCCCGGGCAGGACTGTCTCGGCGATTTTTTTGTAGACCTCAAACTGCTCGTCCTCGGGGGGAAGGTCCTCGCGCTGGATGTAGAGGAGTTCGGTGCGGAAAAGCCCTATTCCGTCTGCGCCGTAGTGTTTGACCAGCGGAAGTTCCTCGGGCAGTTCAATGTTGGCGGAGACCGTCAATTTCACGCCGTCGGGGGTCACCGCGGGCTTGTCTATCGCCTCCATAAAGAAATTGCGGCGGTGAGCGTAATTTTCCCGGCGGCGAACATATTCGTCCAGCACCTCTTTCTCGGGGTCAACCACCACCTGGCCCAGCATAGAATCCACGACCACAAGGGCGTTTTCGGGGACGACCTCGGTTATCCCCTCAACGCCTAACACCGCGGGAAGGTCCATCGTGCGCGCCATAATTGCGATGTGCGAGGTGAACCCGCCGGCTTCGGTGACCAGACCGACATACTTACTCCCGAAAAGTTGCGCGGTCTCCGACGGCGCAAGATGATTTATCACCAGCACCGACTCCTCCTTGACCGCGGGAATGACCTGATGTTTGAGCCCCATAAGATTCGCCAGAAGCCGTCTGCGGACATCCTCAAAATCCTGTACCCGCTCCACAAATGTGGCGTTGTTTGAAGCGTTGAGGGCATCAATTGTCCCCTGAATTATGGTGTCAAAGGCATACTCCGCGTTGACCTTCTGGGCGGCGATAAGTTTTTTGGTCTCATCTACGCACGCCGGGTCGGAAAGGACCATAATCTGTGCGTCAATCACGCCGGCGGCTTCATCGCCCATAGCCTTGGCTATGGCATCGCGGACGCGGTTTAGTTGCTTTTTGGTCAGCCGAACGGCATCGTTGAACCGGCGAATTTCTTTCTCAACCTCGTGGGGCTCAAGTTCCACATACGGAACCTCAAACTCCCCTCTCTGGACCACCACCGCCTTTGCGATGGCAAATCCGCTTCCACTGCCAATTCCCTTATAGATTTTCTGCGCCATATTCCTTTGCTATATATCGGCTTTATCACTGGAAAATAAAATTTTGGTGTTTCAGCGCAAGGAAATTATAAAGTATTTTATCCCTTGCAGGATTGAAGGTTACATAGAATGTGGTTGTCCCGGAGTTTTTTTACTTGACCGTGCGGATTGCCTTCAAAAGTTGTTTGACAGTTTTTGTGAAAAAATTTATTTTTGTTGCCTACGAAAAAACCGTGGAGGAGATATGCCCGGGAAAAAGGTTTTGATAGTCGGTTCCGGCGTTGCCGGGATGCGCGCCGCATACGACCTCGCCTCTGCCGGAGTTAATGTCACAATCGTGGAGACCAAATCCAATACCGGCGGAACACTTATGCAGTTGGATGAACAATTCCCCACCGATGCCTGCGGAATCTGCCGGATGCAGCCCCGCACGGCGGGATTCCCGCAGACCGAGTTCTGCCTTCGCAAGGATTTTGTGTTCCCCGGTGTTGAGGTGCTCAGAAATACCAGCGTGGAAAAAGTGGAGGATTCCGACGGCAAAAAGGTCGTCACGCTGAGGCGAAAGGGGCTGAGAGTTGACCCGTTCTCCTGTATCGGCTGTGGGGAGTGCGCCCGGGTCTGCCCGGTGGAAATCCCCGATGAGTTCAACGCAGGGCGAACCACCCGCAAGGCAATAGATATCGCCACTCCGCAGGTCGCACCGTCTTTCTACGATATTGACGAAAAACGCTGCACACGCTGTGGGGAGTGCGTCAAGGTCTGCCCGACGAACGCCATCACCCTCGGCGAGGACGAAACTTTTTCCGCCGAATTTGACGCGGTGGTCCTGACGCCCGGCTTTGAGGAATTTATCCCCACCGAGATGACCGAATACGGCTACGGCATCTACCCCGATGTGGTTACCTCAATAGACCTTGAGAGGATGTATTCTCCCGCCGGACCGGGCGGCGGCGAACTTGTGCGCCCCTCCGACGGCAAACCGCCGAAGAAAGTGGCGTTTATCCAGTGCGTCGGCTCGCGGGATGTGGAACATCCATACTGCTCTGCGGCGTGCTGTATGTATGCGATGAAGGAAGCCCGCCACATAAGGCGCCTTCTGCCCGATGCCGAAATCAAAATCTTTTTTATGGACATCCGCGCCTTCGGGAAGGGATATTTCCGATACGAGCAGGAAACCGAGAAAATGGGCATAACTGCGGTCAGGTGCCGGGTGCCCAAGGTTGATTACGACGACCTTGCCCAGAGTTTGCTCATCAAATACGAGGACGACGCCGGTGACAGGCAGGCAGAACTCTTTGATATGATTGTCCTTTCGGTGGGGCAGGTGGTGACCGATTCCGTGCGGAAGTTGGCTTCTGCCCTTGGTGTTGAGACCGACCAGTGGGGGTTTGTGCGCACGCCGAAGCCCGGTTCGTCGGAGACATCGGTGGAAAATGTGTTCGCCGCGGGGTCAATCACATCGCCCAAGGACATTGCCGATGCGGTGACCGAGGCGTCGTCGGTGGCGGCGGAAATCCTTGACCGGTTTGGCATTGCGGAGACGGAGGGGTCCGGAGTTGCTTACGGCGATCCCCCCGCTGACGGCGGAGTTGGAGTGATTTTCTGCGAGTGCGCCGGCGTGATTTCCGATGCCCTTCCGCTGGATGAGTTCGTGGAGAAGGTCTCCGGGATGTACGGAATTGAGGGTGTGGCGAAAATCAAGGCGCTGTGCACCTCTGCCGGGCTTGAGGAACTCAAAAAGTTCGTCGCGGACAAAAAGTTGAAAAATCTTCTGATTTTCGCCTGCCAGCCAAATTCCTACACGGCGCGCTTTGCCGAGGCGGCGGCGCAGGCGGTGGAAAATCCGCCGGACATAAGGGTCGTTGACCTGCGCGATGCGGTCTGGATGTTAGACGAGGACGGAAGGCGGGAGTATGTGGAGTCGCTGATATTTGCGGAGATTGCCTTCGCCAGATACGGCAGACGGCGGGAGTTCGTTTATAAGCCGCAGTTGCAGAGGCGCGAGAGCGGGAATGTGGTAATAATCGGCGGTGGGCTTGCCGGACTGACCGCGGCAAAATACCTTGCCCCGATTGCAGACACCGTGTTCGTCCTTGAGAAGACCGAAAAATTCGGCGGAGTTAACCTTGATTCCCCCGGCGAACTTGACGGCGGGATGACAATCGGGGAGTTCATCTCCACCTTGCTGAAGGATCTTGAGAGGCGCGAAAATGTGAAACTTATCCCCGAAGTTGAGGTGCAGTCAATTGAAGGGCAGTTGGGCAAATACGAGGTGGTTGTGCGCGACAAGAAGGGGGATTATCACAAGATAGAGGCGTCGGTGGTGATAGTCGCCACTGGGGCGTGCGCCCATCAGACGGAGAAATTTGCCTACGGCAAACATCCCGGCATAATGCTTTGGGACGATTTTGAGCGCACCGCGCTGGAAAAGCCGATTCGCGAGGTGGTGTTTATCCAGTGCGCCGATTCCCGCAACGAACAGCGCCCGTGGTGCAACAGAATCTGCTGTGCCAAGACAATGGAGTTGGCGGTAGAAATCAAGGAGAAAAACCCCGATGCCCGCGTCTGGGTTCTCAACCGGGATATTGTGACCTATGGGCACAATGAACTCAAATACGACCGGGCGCGCCAGATGGGGACGCTGTTCGTAAAATACACGCCGGAGCGCGAGCCTGTGGTTGAGGTGGACGGCGACCAGATTGTGGTGACGGTTTACGACCCGCTTTTGAGCGCCGATTTGGAAATCCGCCCCGATTATGTGGTTCTCCAGACCGGAGTTGACCCGAACTACGACCCCGCGATAGGGGAGAAGGTCCCCGCCACAGATGGCTTCTGGGATGGACTTGACCCGAAGTTCCTTCCGCAGGAGACCACAAACGCCGGGATTTTCGTTGTGGGTTCGGGGCGTATGCCGATGAGGGCATCCGAGGCAATTGCCGACGCAAAATCTGCCGCGGCGCAGGCGGTGAAGTATTTGATAAAGAAGGAATACCCTGTCCGGTCGCAGGTGGCGTATGTGCGGGAGAGGTTCTGCGCGGGATGCAAATACTGTATTGACGCCTGCCCGTATGACGCGCGGGTGTTTGACCCTCAAAAGCGCAAGGTATATGTCAAAGCGGCAGAGTGTATGGGCTGCGGAAGTTGCGCGGTAGCCTGTCCCTCTGAGGCGACCGTGATTATAAACCGCGACAGGAACAAATATCACGCGATGGTGATTGAGGCAGTGCTTAAGTGAAGTGATTTTTCAGGGGATGCCATTTTCGGGCAAAAATTAGCCGTCCTGCGGGACGGCTTTTTATTGCTACAGGGGACGGGATATTAATATGTCCCCCGGCACAGCCAGTCGGGTCTTGTAAGATAGTATGAAATTGTTTCCAATTCGGCAGCGAGATTTACATTCTTTATAATGTATTCCTCACTTATAGGCAATCTAACGCTGGTGAAATTCAAAATTCCCTTTATTCCTGCTTCTATAACCCTATTTATTGATGCTTTCGCCGCTTTATCCGGCACTGCTATTATTGCTATCTCAATATTTTTCTCAACTTTTACTTCAGGTAATTTGTCAGGATGATACACTTCAATACCCTCATATTGTTTCCCAATCTTTTTAGGGTCAATGTCAAATATCGCCACTATGTCAAACCCGGATTTTTTGAACCCCTGATAGTGAACCAGCGCTTCACCAAGATTGCCCAGGCCCATCAGTGCCACATTCCATCT
>JAMOPH010000335.1 GCA_027064665.1 bacterium
AGAGGGAATCCAGATCCTCGCCGCTGAAATTGGCGACATCAACCTCAATGACCTGAAATGTTCCCAGAAGACCGATAATATCGTGGTAGATTGAGGCGAAACTTTCGGACAGGTCAAACCACCTTCCGCCGGTAGAATCGGATATATTTTGATACCACCACATAGAGTAAGTGCCGTCACAGCAGGATCCAGAGTATACGGGGTCTCTGGTGACTGCGAAGAACATAAATCCGCCATCTAAAAGGGACGTTGCGACTTCATCGCTGGTGTAAGTTGCGTGGCAGTCAAGACATCCTGCTCCGGGCTCGCAGAAGCAGGCATCGGTCAGAAGGATGATAACCCTCAGCGCCATCGGGCGCCAGTGGATGCTGTCAATCGCCACCTGAATGGCATCAAGGGCATCTTCGGGGGTATCTCCGCCGCCGGTTGAGCCTATGGGACCCATCCACGCCACAAAAGTATCGGCTGAGGTGGTCAAATCGTATCCGTGGGGGAAATTCCAGCCGTCGCCGTAGGTCACAATCCCGAAGGAGTAATCGTATCCGGTCGCCGCCATAGTCTCGGCGAACTCAATTATGTGCGACACAGCCTCATCAATTGAGGAACTCATACTCCCTGTGGTGTCCAACACGAACACTATGTCCACGGCGCCGGTGTCCTCGGTGCAGGAGACATTAAGTTCGTATTCTGTAGGGCTGGTCATCTGAAAATAGTGCGGCGTGCCCTTGTGGTAGAATTTTACCCCCGTCACCTCAATCCCGTTGCCGCCGGCAAAAACCGCACCGGCAAACCCAATCAGCGTAAACAGAACAACCTTTCCAAAACGCATATCTAAAAACCTCCTTTTGTTTGCAATTATATTTAATTTATTCCTCGTGAGGGTTTAGGTCAATCTCTATTTTGATTTGGACCGGAAAACAATTTCCATATTCTGCGGCGAACACAGACGCTCTATATCAACATTCCGGGTCAGGAAATACCAGGTGCTATCCCCCGAAATCCTGAACTGCACCATATCGGCGAACCTTTCCCCAATCTCAACGCACACACTATCCGGTGCAAGGAAAAAGCAAAATCTCCAGTTTTTGGGGACAAAGCCCTCGCCCATTACGAAAGAGTCAATGTGCACGGCGGAAAACATTTTCAGCAAATTCTCCACCTTCTCATCGTCAGCCCGAAGCTTTCTCCCCCGATATATTACGAACCAGCCTGCGGGCTCAAGTTCCAATGTCAGGGCGAATCCGTTGGGTCCGGTCACCATCACTTTCTCCGCATCGGTGACGGCGGAAAGAGGGGTCCTTTCCATCAGGTCGCCGAATTTCATCTCCCGCAGGACCAGAACATCGCTCCCCACCTCAAAAAGCGGTTTTTTCTGCGGCACCACGGCATAGATGAACTCAATCCCTGTGTCCGCCTCAAAGAACTTTGCGTAAAAATCCACATCCTGCACCCGCTCGCCGGCGCTGTCTGCGAGAAAAATTCGGGCGGAGAAAAGTTTTTGCACCCCCATCTCCCGCAGGACATCAGGGGTGTGCTCC
>JAMOPH010000336.1 GCA_027064665.1 bacterium
GAGGCGATACCGAAAATCCTTGCCGGCGAGTTCAGGATTGACCGGCGGATGATGATTGAGACTTTCGTTGAGGGCATAACCGCCGAGCCAATTGTAGGACTCAACGAGACCACGGTGGACAAGGCGGCGTCGCCGAGGACACTGCATTTTACCATAAAGGTCTCCGGGGAGGAGGTCAGCCACATTGCGGCGGATGGATTTATTGTCGCCACGCCGACGGGTTCCACGGCGTATTCAATGGCGGCGGGCGGAGCGATTGTGGCGCCGTATCTTGAGGTGCTTTTGCTGACTGCGATTGCGCCATACACACTCTCTCTGCGCCCGCTCATTGTCTCCGGCGACGATGTGGTGGAGATATCCTACCACTGCCGGGACACACAAAACCCGCCCCATCTCACAGTGGATGGGCAGACGAGAATTCAACTCGGAATTGACAGCGTGATAACGGTCAAGCGGTCGGAGTATAAGGCGAAACTGGTAAGTTATCATCGGCGGTCGTTCTATGAGATTCTCAAGACAAAGTTGGGCTGGGGACCACCGCCGCCGACAAGATAGCCGGAAAAACCCGATTGATTAAGTGCGAGTGCGCTCATCAGCCGCACAACTGTGATTTTTAAGACTGTCCGAGGGAACCACAGCACCGGGTTGGGTAAACCAGAGAGTTCATTTTATCAAAAGTTTTGATTTCGGCTGGGCGGGAGAGTGCTCTGCCATATATTTGCCGCCCCAGGTCTGCAGAATAACCTTGACATTTTTGCCCGTCATCCGGTATGCGGTTTCCGCCAGTTCCTGCACCACCTCGTTGGGGTCCCGGTCCACCTGCTTTTTATAGACCTCAATCACCGTGGGAAGGTTGTTTCTGGTGATTTTGTATCCCTGATTCTGCAGGTAGTTCAAAAACGCCTCGTTCCCCTTGGGTTTTTGGTATATGGGGGTAAATTCTGTCTTTTCGGTCTCGTTTATGCCGGTGTCCCTTTCGGGAGTGGGGGTTATGAGAACAAAAATGGTGGCGAGCAGAAATGCCCACAGAACCGTCTTCACCACATCGCCGATGGCTGTCTTTTTTCTTCTTGCGGGCATATTTGAAATAAGTATGAAAAAATCACATCGTTCAAGTTAAAAATTGGACTCCAGACGAACCCCAGCAAACACTCCGCATTACAATGGTCGCCTTCGCCCATTCAACTTGGTTTGGTCGGAACCCATATAGGGCAAACACTTTCCGCAAAATCGGAGAGTATGATTTTTAAGTTCAGAAAGTTCTTGACAAAAAGGAATGGAGAAATAAAATGTGAATTTGCAGGGGGATTAGCTCAGTTGGGAGAGCACAGGCTTTGCAAGCCTGGGGTCACCGGTTCGAATCCGGTATCCTCCAGAAAGATTTGAGAACGATGCAAATGGCCCAGTAGCTCAGTTGGTTAGAGCGCGCGCCTGATAAGCGCGAGGTCAGTGGTTCAATTCCACTCTGGGCCATTTTTGTTTTCCCCGCAGATTTTTCCTTTGCACCCCCAGGATTTTGCCTCATTTTTTATAATCTG
>JAMOPH010000337.1 GCA_027064665.1 bacterium
TATCGCTGACGGACTGCTCGGAGTTTTCCACCGAGATGGAGTTTGTTGGCGGCGCTCCCACGCTGACGCCTCTGGCAACACCGCAGGGGGAATTTGTGCAAATCACCCTTGAGGGCGCCGCACCATCGGGGAAAATCGGGGAACCGGAACTCCCGGTTCTGCGCACAATCGTGGAAATCCCCGAGGGAACAAACCCAGAGGTCAAAGTCCAGATAGACGAGGCGGAGACACTTTCCCTGCCGGAAATGTGGCTGCCCGGATATGTCTATCCCCATCAGGCGCCGGTGCCCAAAATCCCTAATCCGCCGAAAAAATTTGTGGTCAACTGGAAAATATACTCCTCGGATGAGCCAATTTTCCGCCACAACGCCGAAATAATAGATATCGCCCACGCAAAAGACCACAGAATCGCACTGCTTGAGTTCCGCCCGATAAATTATATCCCATCCAAGGGGAAAATTATCGTTATAAAATCGGCAAAAATCTCGGTTCTGACGCCAGATCCAGATTTGAACGCAACATACCGGATGAAATATGCCCATCATTCCATATACTACGACAAGGCTATTCGGTCGGATATAATAAACTATGACTTCTGGAATCTGTGGGTTCCGCCGACGGACATTGAGATGCTAATAATCACCGGCGATGCCTTTGCCGACGAAGTTGCCGACCTTGCCCGCTGGAAGTGGCGCAAGGGGTTTGTGGGTGACATAAAGACCGCCTCGGAATTAGGCGGAACCGCCACCGGAATAAAAAACTATATCCAAAGTTATTACGATTCCGCCGATGTGGACTTTGTGCTTTTGGTGGGCGATGTTGGCGATGTGCCAACATTTACCGGCGGGGCATCGGGAAGTTCCTCGGACAATCCCTACTCGGAACTTGCCGGCGGCGACTACATCCCCGACTGCTTTGTGGGAAGACTGTCGCTGACCACCGAGGCGCAGGTCTCGGAGATGGTGGAGAGAATTATCAACTATGAGCATTTCGCCTTCGGCACCGGCACGGACTGGACGCTGGCGGTTTGCCTTCCCGCCACCGACGACGCCTCATATCACGGACTTGCCGAAAACACCCAGCGCTATGTGGCGCAGAATCGCTACGGTCCCTACGGATACACCCGCATTGACACAATCTGGGCATACTACGGCGGCACCGGCGACGATGTGAAAAATTCCGTCAATCAAGGCGTGATGATCCTCAACTACAGCGGGCACGGCTACAACTACGGCTGGGAAAGTCCTGCGGTGAGCAATTCGGATATACCGACTCTGACCAACACCGGGATGTATCCTTTCGTCATCTCCAATGCCTGCCAGACGGGGATGTTCGGCGAGTATGACGAGTGCTATATGGAGTGCTGGATTCGGCAGACCGGCAGGGGGGCAATCGCTTCGCTGGGCGCATCAGACTACACCTACTGGAACGAGGACGATGAGTTTGAGCGCAGGATGATAGATTCTGTTTTCATCTCCGAGTGGATGTTCACCGGCGGGATGAGATACAAAGGGCTTATGGCTGTCTATTCA
>JAMOPH010000338.1 GCA_027064665.1 bacterium
GACAGAGACCGGCGAGAACTACTCGGTAATCGGCATACCCGACGCCCCGCAGGTCTGGATAGTCTCCGACATCCCCGCAGGCGACTCTCTTGCTGCCGCACTGGATTCAATCGCCGCCGGGGAAATTTTTGTCATCTCGCCCGCGCAGGCGGATTCCCTCGCCCGCACCGCCGACACGCTGTCCCTGATTCTGTGGGTAGGCGAGGATGTCCCCAAAAAAATTTCCGCGCGGTTCGGGGTGATTCAAATCCCGCCCAAAAAGGCGGCGGAACACATCGGCGAGATAGCAAATTTTCTGGGCACCTATTATTTCAAGCGCCGCCACGGGAAAGGATTTGTGTTCAAGATGAGATTGTAGTTTGCGGTTGTTTGTGGGGTTGCTCGCGTAGGGAACCCTCATCCGCATCGCTTCGCTCGGCACCTTTTTACGGAAATGCCCTCATCCGGCTTGCTTTCGGCAAGCCACCTTCTCCCAGAGGGAGAAGGATTTTTGTATGTTTTTGGCGCTCTTGTCCGACCCACCTATGTTGCTCCCCTTCTCCTTGGGGAGAAGGGGTTGGGGGATGAGGGGCTTTTGACCACCCTCGCCCGGCTTGCTTGCGCAAACCGCCCTCTCCCAGAGGGCGAGGGCAGAAAAGTCCTCTTCCCCGAAAGAGTGTGAAAGCAAAATTTCAGAGAGCGGCATCACAATCCCAGTTCCTCGGCGACGGACTGCATCGCCCCCAGAACGATTGAGACGAACTCCTCAAGGGGAATTCCCAGTTTGGGTTCGCAAAGTTTGATCTGTTCGCGGTTGGCGCCGGCAGCAAAGCGCTTTTCCTTGAACCTGCGCAGGACGAATTTTGTGTCAACGCCGGCAAGTTTACGCGAGGGATGCATAAGCGCGGCGGCGACTATGAGTCCGGTCAGCGGGTCAACGATGTGAAGCGCCCACTGCATAGGGTTTTTGGGCTCAAACCCGGGATGTGCCGGATGCGCCCTCACCGCGGCGGCGATATCCTCATCAACGCCCATCTGCCTCAGCCACTCGTAGGAGAGATGACCGTGTTTTTCAAAGTTGTCCTTGGTTTCGTTGTAGTCAATGTCGTGAAGGATACCTGCTAATTCCCATCGGTCGGGGTCTCCGCCGAAGCGGGGCGCCAGAGCGCGCATCGCCGCACCCACCGCTATCATATGCTTGACAAGATTTTCGTTGCCAACGCGCTCGCGGGCAATATCTATCGCCTCCTGACGGGTAAGTTCCATCTCCGCCTCCTGATGAATAAGTTGTAATACTCCAGTTCTGCGGGAATATAGTCTGTTTTCCGTAGTCGGGGAATAGAATTTTCCCCGACAGTTGCCGCACCGCGGTGCCGCCGGGGATACAAAAGAGAGCGATTTACAGACTAATCACGACAGGACTTTCCGCTGGGAGAACACGCCAATCGCAAGCATAATCGCCACCACAAGGTTCACGCCGCTGTCAAACCATCCGGGAACCTCCCAGAAACCGGCGGCAACACCGGCATCAATCAATCTTCCAAAGGAGAATGCGAAAATACCCACGGTGATAAATCCCCACGAGGTAGCCAGTTGCCCGCCCTTCATCATCTTATAAAGTTCCCAGGCGAAAAATGCGGTCAACAGTAAAAGGAAAAGGGAAAGAGAGTCAATTGCAATAACGAGAGGGTTAGTCTCCTGAACATCTGCCTCTGCGGTAGATGTTTGAGCGAGCACCAAACCAACGGTCAACAAAACGAGGGACAACACGATTTTCCCTGTCATATTTCCTCCTTTTAATCATTTCAAAAATCAGGATAAATCCAGATTTCTGACATAATCCTCGTATATTCCGAATCTTTCAAGAATTTCCTTATTTTCCTTCAGCAGTGGCTGAACGGACTCATTTATCCGTTGAATAAGTGCTTTTTCCTGCTTGAATCCAATTGTGCCCCTGACCGATTTGAGCAGTTCCTCCAGAAAGGTGGAAAGTGCCATAGAGACCTCGTGCATACGGGCTTCCTGCGGAAGTTGAAGGCACATCTCCACGAAATTGGAAAAGTCAAAACTTCCATCCTCACGGGGAGTTATAAAGTTGAGCACATTATACTTTTCCTTGAGTTTTTCATAGGTGTTGAGCACCACCTTCTGCGCCGTCTTTCCCATCTTTTTGCGGACAGCATCCAGTATCAAATCAAAGGCAAGGTTGTATATTGCGGCGGTAATCTCAAGGGCAGTCCGTTGTTCCTCCTCGGGCTTTACGACCTTTTCCTTCACCCCAATCTGCCTGACAATCCCGGCAGAGATGAGGTTGTAAAGCGCCTTGGCGAAGGTCAACTGGTCCAGCGAACTTTTCTCCCTCATCTCGGCGACACACCGTTCGCCGTCCACAAGGGAGAGAACCAGAGTCTCCACCGGAGAAAGTTTTATCTCCTTCAACTGCGCCAACACATCGGAAGCCACCTGCAAAACAGCGGTATCAATGGGAAGAGCATTGCGAAGACGAGTCCACTCGTCAATTCGGCGGGTGCCCTCCATAAGGATATTCATCGTATTCAAACTGCTGACGATAATGTCGGTATCCGGCAGTTCACCCTCCTCAAATATGAACTCACCATCCTCCCACGAGAAGATGGAAAACACAATGTTTTCCACATACTTGCGGGAGAGTTCGGCGATTTTCTCCTTGGTGATTAAATTGAGATACACAAGCGTTGAGGAAAGGTCCTTTCCGGTCAACTCCTGAACCTTGCGGGCTTTTTTGAGTTCATCCAGAGTTATTGAACCGGTTGAGAGCAAAAGGTTGTCAAACTTGTCCTCTAAAAGATTTGAATCGGCATAGATTATTGCGCCGTTTTTGAAATAAATTCGTTTTTCCACATTATCGCGGCGCAAAACCAGTGTCCCTGTCTTCTTGGAGAGGGTGAGCAACTGCAACACATCAGGGAACGAAACACTCTTTAGACTTCCCTGAAAACTCATACAACTCCTTCCCCTTACTTTTGAGAAAAATATAGTCTTGCCCGATTTCTTTCAAGGGAAATTTTATGTGCCCCACCAACTTTTGTTTGAACAACAGTTAATACCCACGGGCAAAAAATCCTTGCGCAAGACCAGAATACAGATTAACAATACACTCAATAAACCTCAGGGAGTAATCTATGGCACAGGAAAGAGCAAAACGACGCAGAGATCAATCAGCAGGGGCAAAAAGACAACCCAAAAAAAGAAAAAAGTGGCACACCGAGGACAAAATAATGCTTGACACCAAAAACTATGTCCTTTTCGGGATAGGGGTTTTGCTGGTAATCCTCGGATTCATTCTTCTGGCGAAGGAGAGTTTGACACTGGCGCCCCTGCTTTTGGTGCTGGGATATTGCGTGTTCATTCCGCTGTCAATACTGGTAGGGATAGGCGGAGAAGAATCGGTGGAAGAAAGAATCGCAGAATCGGGTACAAGAACCGACTGAGAAATTTTGCCGCCAACTGCACTTTTTTATTGACAATTTTTGCGTCATCATAATTTTATTACCCGAAACGGGGTCGTGGTGTAGCCTGGTTAACACGCCGGCCTGTCAAGCCGGAGAGCGCCAGTTCAAATCTGGTCGGCCCCGTTTTTTTATTTTCTCATCCACAGCATTTTTCCACGCCAGAGGAAATCATCGCCCAAAATTCTCAGGAAATAGACGCCGCTGGCGGGGAACAGACGGGCAGGCAAAACATTGCGCCCGCGGGAAAGTTTCATTTTTACCTCAGAAATTTTTCTCCCGTCAATTCCTGTGATACTGACTGTGCACTCCCCCATTGGCACATTACCCCTGACAAACAGAACCCCGTTGAAAACCGAAATCTGCGGTTTGGGCGATGTCGGTCTTTCCGCGATTTTGGACGGCGAAATTGTGAAAGTGTATCCCTCCTCAGGGGAATCGGACCCCGCACGGTAGAGGTATCCGGTCAGGTTGCCGACAGAGTCCAGTTCAAACAGGAGGAAGTGGTAGAAATCCGCGCCGTAGGGCGGTGGCGAAATCGCAGAATCCAGCGGCGCACCGGCGCCACCCGTGATTATATACGGCACCCCCATATACTCCGACCTGTCGTAAAAATGCTGATGGGACCATCCCCCCATAAGAACCCTGTGGCTCGCCAGAATCTCGCTCAATTCCTCCGTATGGCTGAGTTCGTAGTTGGGCTCGGGAAGATACCCGCTGTATCCGAGGCAGTGGGTTGTGTCGTGCCCGGGATTGTAGGGCGGAGTATGAGCAAAAACCAGCGAATACATCCCCAACCTGTCGGCATCTGCCAAGAGTGAGTCCAGCCAATCAAGTTGCTCCTCGCTGACCAGATAATCAATTTTGTGCCCATACCAGACCGTGTCGCTGTCCTGCTGGCAGTCGGCGAAAATTATGAAGCGGTAGATTCCGAGGTCAAAGTAATAATCCGTGGGACCCCAGACGGAATCGTAGAGGAATGGACCGAAATCGCCGTAAATTTCGTGGTTCCCGCGGACGGTTAGAAGATTGACCTGGAAGGAATCAAGTTTCCACACGCAGGCGGGGTATTCCTCGCGGTAGCCGTCTTGGGTGAAATCTCCGCCGTGGATTGCAAACAGCGGCGCCAGTTCGTTCACCTTCTGGCGAATTATGGCGAAAACGCTGTCGCCCGAGGGCTCGTCGGGGTCAAACGGATTCCGGCTGTCACCCAAAAGCACAAATTGTATCGGATAACTTCCGTCCCACTCCGACTGAATCCGCTCTATGACCAGACTGGTGGGATGGTTTTGAATGGCAAAAAGCGCCGCTGTTGCGGCGAGAATAACAAAAACTGCTCTTCTCACAATTCACCCCCCCTGCTATAGGATTGCCCAACTTCAAATTACTTCTGTTTCGGAAGCGGGGCAAAACATTTTGCGAAAAATCGCCTTTGCACAGATGACAGAATGGATTACCTTCTTCAAAATGAACACAACTGGTGAAAGGAAATATCTGTGGGCAAAAATCATTTTTCTGGCAGCGGGCGTGGTGGTTCTGGACAGAATCACCAAAAACGCCATAATGTCCTGCCTGAACTATGGGACATCGGTCAAAGTGGCGGGGGACTTTTTCCGTCTGACCTATGTCCAGAACCCGGGCGGGGCGTTCGGCACCCGGCTGGGCGGGAACATCTTTTACATTGTGGCGGCGTCAATTGCGCTTTTCGTGCTGATTTTGTGGATGATAAAGCACCAGCACTCCACCGTGGGGATAACCGGGCTTGCGCTTATGCTGGGCGGTGCACTGGGAAACCTGTGGGACAGATTCACAATCGGCAGGGTGATTGACTTCATTGATGTAGGCGTGGGCGCAACCCGCTGGCCCACATTCAATATCGCAGACTCCGCCATCACAATAGGAATATGCCTTCTGATAATACAGGAACTTTTCCTGTCCCCGACCGGCAGGGCGGAATAACTGTCCGACCATCGCCGTTTTATTTTCCTTGATTTGCACACAATTTGAAATAGTTTTGGTTTGATGACCCATAGGAAGAAATATGCGGATAGGAAAATTGCCGTTGGCGGGCTGATAACCGCGGCACTTCTGCTGTCGCTGGTGGCGATAATTATCATCAGCGGGCAGGAGGGATTGTTGCGCAGCCGCTATGAACTTCGCACCCGTATGGACCGCGTCAATGGACTGCAGGTGGGTGCCCCGGTGTGGCTTGCGGGCGTCAATGTCGGCACGGTGTCGGATATCCGCTTTTTCCACGAAAAGGAGACCGGCAAGACCAAAATTGAGGTCCGGATGAAGATAAAAAAGAGCGTGCAGGACCTAATCCGCGCCGATAGCCGCGCCAGAATTGGAACCCTCGGCCTTCTGGGCGACAAATATATCGCAATATCCCTCGGTTCCCCCGACGCACCGGTTCTCAAAGACAAAGATTATATCCAGAGCACAAACCCGGTTGATTTTGAGGAGATGATTTCCCGAAGTATCGGCGTGGTGGATGACATAACGGCAACGGTAGAGCACATAAAGAGTGTTGCGGAGAAAACGGACAAAGGCGCGGGGACACTCGGTAAACTGATAAACGAACCATCCCTGTATTTTGACTTTGAGGATTTCTTCAAATCCGTGGAGAAACTGGTAAAGCAGGTTGAGAACAGCGAGGGCACCGTGGGGCTTTTGTTCAACGACCCGTCGCTGTATCGTAATCTTGATTCAGCGCTGGCGGAAATTTCCGCTCTGGCGGACACCCTCAAATCCGGCAACGGAACCCTCAAAAAACTTCTCCGCGACCCCGCCCTCTACGACAATATGATGGCTTCGGTGGCGCGAATTGACTCCCTCATCAAAATGATTCAGAAGGGCGAGGGCACCGCCGGACAACTCATCAGCAACCGCGAACTTTACGATAAACTCCGCTCCACTGCCGAGTCGCTTGACTCCCTCATCCAGGAAATCAAAAAACACCCCTCCAAATATCTCAAGGTCAAAGTCAGCATATTCTGATATGTTGCAGGAACTGCACATAGAGCGCTATGCGATAATAGACCGCGCGGATATCCAGTTCGGCGAGGGTCTGAATGTGATAACCGGCGAGACGGGGGCGGGGAAATCGCTCATTGTGGGCGCGATAAAGTTGGTTCTGGGCGAGCGCGGTGGAAGCGCCAAAATCGCCCCGGGCGCAAAGGATATGTTCATCTCCGCAAGGTTTCTGCCCAACGAGGCGGCAAAAAAATTCCTGGCGGATTTTGACCCCGAATGCGAGGAAATCATAATTTCCCGGCGGATAACCGCCGTGGGGCGGAGTTATTTCTGGGTCAACGGGCGCCCGGCAACCGCCGATTTCGTCCGGGAATTAGGCGATTTTTTAGTGGATATCCACGGACAGCACGCCCACCAGTTGCTCTTTAAGCCCTCGCACCACCTTGACCTTTTAGATGAGTTCGCCGGCACGCGGGAAATCCGCGCACAACTTGCGGAGAAATTCCGCGAGTGGGAGAAAATCTCCCGTGAGATTAAGGACCTCCGCGCCCGCCGGGATGAGATTCTTCGCCAGCAGAGACTTACGCAGTTTGAGTTGGAGGAACTGACCGCCGCCGACCTTTCCGACCCGGACGAGGAATCCCAACTTGAGGCGCGCCTTGCAGAAATTGAATCCGCGGAACAAATTCTGGAATTTGCGGGCAAACTCTCGCAGGCGGCGGTTGAGGGCGAGGGAAGTATCGCCGAGATTGCGGGAATTCTGCGCGCCGATGCCGAAAAACTGGCGCACATCCCCGCGGTGGCGGAAACTCTGGAGCACTTTGACACGATTCTGGCGGTCTGCGACGAACTGGGGCGAATCGCCGAAAAACTCGCCCGGATTGAATACGACCCCGCCGAGGCGGAGCAAATCCGGCAGAGGCTGACACTCTTGGGGGAACTTCAGCGGAAATACGGCAAAACCCTCGCAGAACTCATCCAATACCGCGACCAGTTGGCTCAGCGCAGCATTGATGACGAGGGAATCGACGAGCGGATAGAGCGCCTTGAGACACAAAAGCGCGCACTGGAAAAGGAACTTTCCGAAGTCGGCGGGGAACTTTCGCGGAGGCGGCAGGAAGCGGCGGAAAAATTTGCCTCAGCGGTGGAGGAGCAACTGGCGGACCTCGCTCTGGAAAACGCCCGCTTTGAGGTCCATTTTGAGCGCACACCTGACCAGAGCAGCCCGTTTCAATTAGATGGGGAAAAATTTGCCCTGACCCCTGCGGGATTTGAGCGGGCAGAATTTCTGTTCTCGGCGAATCCGGGATATCCACCGCAGGAGTTGAGGAAAATTGCCTCCGGCGGGGAACTCTCGCGTCTGGCACTGGCGATAAAGTTGGTTATGCCCACAGCGGACCTGGTCGCCTGCTCGGTTTTTGACGAGATAGACGCCGGCATCGGAGGACAGACAGCAATTCGCGTGGCGGAAAAACTTGCCGAACTTGCTCGCGGGCGTCAGGTTATCGTGATTTCGCATCTTCCGCCGGTGGCGCGCCGGGCAAATGTCCACATCAGGGTGGAAAAGTTCGTCGCAAACGGAGGCACAAAGATAGAAATAAGACAACTGCTCCCCCACGAGCGGGAGAAGGAACTCCGGAGGATGATGGCGCTGGAATCGGAGCCATAAGCCCGGAAAGTCGTTGCCAATCTGCTGAAAATCCAACAAATTACTTCTTATGTCGGGGCGAGGTTTGAACATTCTTCTGGTGAGCACATTCTACTATGCCCGCGGCGGTGCGCCGGTATATGTTATAAAACTTGAGCAATTTCTGCGTGATGCCGGACACAATCCGATTATATTTTCAATGAAATCTCCACAAAATCTG
>JAMOPH010000339.1 GCA_027064665.1 bacterium
CGCTATCACGAAAAACAGCGCCAGCGTCCGCAGAATCAGAAGAATCCACTGGCGAAGTTTTATCTGGCGCATCCGCTTTCTGTGAATCTCCTCTAAAAATCTGGTGTCGGAAAACTTTTGCTCTTTGACCCTGTGCCGTGTCAGAAGATGAATCAAAATCGGCAGGATTGAAAGCCCCAGCGCCGGAAGTAGATATGAGTTCAGAAATGTCAGCATAGTCGGTCTCCTGATGGTTGAAATTCAAATTATCGTCCGCAGGGCGCAAGTCAAAGGATATTTATGGTTTTGCCTCTGCGAATTTTGTGGTTAATTTGACAGTTGTGAGTTCATTGGTGATAAAAAGACTGAAGGTGTATCTGTTTCATTTCCGGCGGATGTGGGCGAGGTTCTACCGCCACTCCGGACCGATGATGGCGGCGGCGATATCATTCTATTTTCTTCTTTCTGCCGTTCCGCTGACGCTTTTAGGGTTGTCGGTTTTCGGTATGATTTTGGGTTCGCCGCAGAGGGCAAGCGATTTTATCCTCGGCACGATAAATCTTCAGCGCTTTTTCCCACAGGGAACGATGCATCTGCGGGAGTTCTTTGAGACCTTCGTCTCCCGGGCGCAGGTGGTCAGTATCGTCAGTTTGATTTTGCTTTTGTTCTTTTCCGGCGGCGTGTTTTTGACTGTGGAGTCGGCAATCAACCGGGTGTTTGAGCGCCGGGAAAACCGCCCAATCTGGCGGCAAATTCTGTTCGCATACCTTCTGATGGTTCTGACATACCTGTCTCTGCTCGGTTCCTCGCTTATGACCCTCGCCACGATGATCGCCGCCGACAAACTGGCGGAATTTACCGGAATCCCTTACGCCGAACTGGGCATTTTCTGGAAAGTCTTCTGGTTTGTTATGCCCGTTTTGTGGGTGGCGTTTTTCTTTGCGCTGATTTACAGGATAATCCCCCACAGGAAAGTCCCGTGGAAATATGCCTTTGTGGGCGGAATTTTCGGCGGAGTCGCCTGGGAGGTTGCAAAACGGCTTTTTACGATATATACTACCAAGATTGTTAAAGTCAACGAGTTATACGGCGGTATCAGTGTGGTTCTGGCGACATTTATGTGGATTTTCTACACCGCCGCAATATTCCTTCTGGGCGGAGAACTTGTGATGAGTATAATGGAGGAAGAAAGCAAGGGAGGGGAGTTGTTATGAGGCGTCCCTTTCTGATAATAACTGCGTGGTGTGTGCTTTTTGGGGTTGCCTCTGCGGGCTCGTTCGTGGACACCTGGCAGGGGATCAGGTTGTTTGAAAAGGGCGATTACGATGGCGCCGCCAAAAGTTTTGAGAAGGCGGCTAAATCCGATTCAGCAAATCCGATAACTCACCTTAACCTCGGCAATGTCTATTATAAACTGGGCAAATATCCCGAAGCGGTTCTGGAGTATTCCAAAGGGGTCTCCTCTGATACTGCCGCAGAGGATTTTGATAAAAAAACGGTCAGCAACCTTCTCTATAATATCGGCAATGCTTTTTTCAGGA
>JAMOPH010000340.1 GCA_027064665.1 bacterium
TTCAAACTGTCGCCGGGGCAGAGGATTGCCTCGCCGCAGGGATGGACCGAGAGGTCGCAGGGCAAAATCGCAAAACTCCAGCAGATGTGCAGGACATTGGGCGGGCAGTAGTCCGGGGAGTCCTGCGCCCGCACACAGACCACAACCGTGTCTCCGGGACTTGCCGAAATCTCCGGCACACTGACCCGGAACGAGTCGCCCTCGTGGGTGATTTCGTCGGTGGGAACCGCCACTGTCTCCCCGGCGGCGATAACCGTCACCCAGAGCGAATCCGCCAGCCCGGAAAGCGAATCCGCAAGATGGAACGCCAGATACTCCGGCAGAGAATCCACCGTTCCGATGGGGGATGCGTCCCACAGCACCGGCGGAGAGAGGTCAACATAGAACTCCCAGCACACCGGGGTTTCAATGCACGAGCCGAAGATATCGCAGGCGGAGTCAAGACACACGGATACGGTCTCGCCGTCGTGCCACGCCGATGAGGGGTAGAATGTCAGCACCGAGTCCTCAAGGACAAGCGTTGCGCCGTCAACACTGTGGGGCACCCCATCCACCACAAGCACCACCGAGGATGGGTCAACGCCGTCGGGGTCGGTGAGAATCATCACAATCGGCTGGTCATCGCAACTTGTCCAGGTGCGGGGTAGTGGCTCATACACATACGCCGCCGGACCGACGCAGGGAAGCGTGTAAAATGCCCCCTCCGCCGATGATGTGCCGCAGAAATTTACCGCCAGAACCTGCCACACATATGCCGAGTCGCATCCTGCGGCGAGGGCGAACTCCGTGTCTGCGGTGGCGCCGAGAGTGTCCCCGTTGAGAACCACCACATACGAGTCGGCGAACTCTGCGGGATGCCACACCAGAGCGATATCCCCCGCCGGGATGGAATCACTCTCCGGCGGTAAGATGAAGACCACCTCCCCCGGTGTGGGCATCACACGGACGAAAAAACTGTCGGTGCCCACGCATCCGGCGGCATCGGTGACCGTGCAGAACACAAATCCCGACGAATCCGGGAACACCGCAGCGGTCTCGCCGGGGGATATCACAAAATCAGCGGGGGTCCACTCAACGGAAAACGGCGGCTCGCCGCCGGAGATTTCAGCCCAAAGATTTGCCGTGTCGCCGGCGCAGATGACCGAATCGCCACAGATTTCCACGGCGATGTCGTCCACGAGGACCCGCACGGTGTCGGTGTCGGCACAGCCGAAGTAATCAACCACGGAGAGATAATAGACGCAGTTTGTCTCCGGGGCGGCGAAGGTGTTCGCCGTATTGGGCGAGGAAAGCCCCTCCTCGGGGAACCAGTGATACTCATACGGCGGCGTTCCGCTGAGGACTGTGGCGGAAAGTTCTGCGGTGTCGCCGGCGCAGATGTGCACCGAGCCAGGAATTATCGTCAGCCTCGGCGGGTCAACCACGGGGAATGTTATGCACCACGAAATCTCATACGGTCCCACGGGGTGCCCCGTTGAGGACAACGAGAAATCGTCAATATACCATCCGTTTGAAG
>JAMOPH010000341.1 GCA_027064665.1 bacterium
TCCTCTTTCCAATATGCTCAAGGGCATCAAATATAGTATATTCCACCTTATCGCTCATCTTGTCAGCCTCTCAATTAGATAATACACCGTCAGCGATGAGGTCACAATTTTAGCAAGTGTTTCAAACCAATCCTTAAACCTGTCAAATGTGCTGTGATGAACGATTATAACATCACCGGGGCGAACCATATCGCCCTTTTTAAGTTTAATTTTTTTCCCGTGGCGATATATTGAAAACCTTGTCTCCGAACCCTTTTCCATTGGTCCGCCGGCAAGAGCAATGTAGGCATAGGGAGAAAACCCCGGATAGTATGGATATGCTCCGCCCTGAGCCACAAGCCCGCCGACGATAACCGAATCCAGATGGGCGGGGAAAATGACCATATCGCCGTCAACGAGCGGCAGGTCCTGATGAATCATATCCACAGTGATCACTGTGTCGCCCCTGAGGACCTCAACCTGTGAGAATTCAGACGATTGAGCGAAAACTCTCAGCCTCTGCGCCAGCGCCCGGACCGTCTCACCTTCTCTGAGACCATAATATCCGCTCCTTATCCCGGTGCCATACACCCGCACCAGACCGTTGTCGGCGTTCACCGGGGGAAGATAGACCACATCACCCCCGAAAAGGTAGGGATTTCCCCGCAGGTCGCCCTCGGCAAAATAGGGCGTCATATCCACAGTGAGAGTGTCGCCGTTTTTGCGGAAAATTTTGACATTGGCAAGGTCAGCGACACCATCGGCGCCGCCGGCAAGTTGAATCAAATCCCACAGGCGCTGGGTCGCGCTCAACTGATATCCTCCCGGCATCCTGACCGCACCGGTGATATTGACCAGAAATACTCTCACCCCCGCCAGAGTAACGGCAAACCGCTTGGGATTGTATGCCTCCTTGATTTTTTCGGTGATTTTCCTTTTCGCCTCGTTCCACGAAAGACCGGCAACCCTGACCGCACCATATCCCGGCACCACCAAAAAGCCATCAGGGGAAACCTTTGCCAGTTCGTCAACAGTGACAGCCGCCCAGACCTGAATTCTTATCACATCATTCGGACCGACCACATACTCATCGCCGTCCACAGGACCGTCCACGGGAACATACTGAAGTTGTTTGAGTTGCTCTGAGGCTTTTTGCTGGGCGGATTTGAGTTCCTCAACCTGCTGTTGAATCTGCGCTGCAGCGGTGGAGACACCTCTTCCCGAAACCCCAAGTTCTGGCTCCTGAGTCTGCCGTTGCCCGAATTTGCCGATATCAAGCACCTGTCCAAAAACCGCACCCAAAACCGCCACCAGAACCACTATAAATGCCGTTCTTTTCATATCGGCAAAAATAAACTCTCCTCCTGTGGGGCGCAACATTTTTTTCGCCCCACAATTCCGTTGACTTGAGAGAAATTTTGAGTATTTTTTACCCACAGATGCAAGGAGGTGAAGATGAGATATCTTGTGGCGATAATTTTGGGGCTGGCGATAGTTGCGGCGGCATTTGCCGGGGAGCAGTCGGCGGGGAAGG
>JAMOPH010000342.1 GCA_027064665.1 bacterium
CTTATGGACAATCTGTATCGGCGCACAGAAAAAAAACTGCCCAACGGCAGGATGATAATCTGGGAAAATGTCACAGAGATGGAAAACCTCAAAAAGTTAATGGTCATAGACCCGGAGACTGGGGTGTTCAATGCCCGGTTTATGAGAGAGGAACTTGAGAGGGAACTTGAGAGGGTTCACCGCACCGGTTCGCAGATGGCGCTGGTGCTTGTGGATGTTGACCTCGGCGACAGCGAACTGACCCTGCGCGATGTCGCCAAAACGCTCAGGTCTAATGTTAGGATATACGATATGGTTTTCCGCGGGGACAGGTCGGACTTTGTCCTTATGCTGTTCGCTGTTGACCCGGATAAAGCATTCTCAACCGGAGAAAGATTGTTAAAGGCTCTCAAGGAAACAGGTGTTCCGCGGGTGAGTATCGGGATGACGCTGTCGCAGAAGGCACCGTCGGCGGAAGCGATGATGAGACAGGCACAGCGGGCGCTGTATGTGGTCAATGCCCGCGGCGGCAACGATTTCTCAATCTATTGACGATGACACATATTTTGCAGATAATACTTTTCGGCGCGTTAACTATTCTGCTGGTGCTCAAAATTGATATGTCCCGGGTGAGCAGGGCGGAGCGACTCGCCCGGGACAAATTTGTTCGTCTGGTCAGGGCGGTGGATTCTGTTGTCGCCGGAGAACAGTTTCCGGAGACCGCCGGACTGCTCTACAAATCCCGCGTAATGCTGGAGAATGCGCACACATTCCCCGAAAAAATCGCCGCGGCAAGGTTTTTCCTCGGCGCAGTGGAGACCTTTGATCTGCCCCCCGAGCAGATTGAAAACCTCAAAAAACTTGCGTTCTCGGCAATTGGCACTTTCCACAGGGCGCACACGGCAAAGATGATGTTCAGAAAAAGATGGCATCTCCCCGGCACGCAGTATGTCAGAATTTCCGAGGAGCAGGTTGCCGCCGCCCGGAAAAGATTGCTCACAAATTTCTATCGCGATTATGTGAAATTCAACCCGGAGTAAGTTATGAAAAAATTTGCGCTGGCATTGGTTTGCTTTGTCGCTGGAGCCGTTTACGGGTTCGGGATTATTTTTCCACCGGACCTCGGCGAAAAGGAGATATCCTATTCCGAACTTCCCGTTATCCCCTACGAGGCGGAACTGACCATCACCATAGACGACAATTTCGTGGTGGGCGAACTGAAGCAGACTTTTTACAATCCGCGCAGGTTCAACGAGGAGGGGGTGTTCAATTTCATTCTTCCCGAGGGCACGAGCGTGATTGGTTTTGCCACCTGGGACGGTCCCACAAGAATTCCCGGCGTCATCCTTGAGAAGAAAAAGGCGATAAGGACCTACGAGGAACTCCGCGCCCGCGCAATAGACCCGGGAATTCTTCTCCCGGCGGCAAGAAACCTTTTCACCGCAAAAATTGTCCCAATCCCGCCGAGGTCCACGAAAATGCTGGAACTTGTCTTCGCCGGGCTGCTGCCCGAGGTTGACGGAGAAGTGAGGTT
>JAMOPH010000343.1 GCA_027064665.1 bacterium
TGCAGGAGAAAAAGTAATGAGTGTTTCTTCAAAAATAATTTGAGGCGATATAAAATTAAGGGTTTCCCCGGAATGGGTTGACCACACAAGAATGGAGTATTCGTCAAGACCGGTGAAATCCGAAAATGTCCACGAGATTGCCCTGTTGGGGCAGGAGGTGAATCCGCCGGGCACGGAATCCACGGCGACAAGGCGAGGCGGGATGGCATCAACGACGAAGTAGTATGCCATAGAACTGGTGTTCGGTCCGCAGGTGTCGGGGTTGTCTGCGGCGGTGATGGTGATTTCTATCGTGTCCTCGGGACCAAGTATGGCGCCACCCTCCGCCGGGTCGTATATGAAAACCGTGTCCTCCACGGTGTCGGTGAACGCCGTTATATCCCCGGATATGCTGACCTCTGAGAGTGAGGAGATTCTGTCTGCGATTTTCACCGAGACCCGGGCGAGGGAGTCGTTTATCAGTGCGCCGGGCGGAGGATAAATCGGCACGATTTCCGGCGGAGACAAATCCACCACGAATTCAAACGGCACCGGCGAGGCGCAGTTGCTCACAAGGTCGCAGAGGGGAAGAAGTTCGCCCGAGATTGTGTCGCCGTCCTCCCAAAAAGTATCGGGCACAAAGGACAGTGTCCCCGCAGAGGAGTAGGTTATCCGCGGGTCGTTGAGCGCAATCGTGTCCCCGCCGATTACTACGCTCACGGTGGCGGTGTCAAGGTTTTCATCCGGCGGGATGTAGAACACAATGTCTTGCAGACTGCAGGCTACAGTTGCCGCCATCGGGGGGTTCACAAGTTCCGGCGCCGGCGGGACGCATTCAAATGAGAACGAAAAACACCGATGCATAGAATTCGGCCCGCAGAAATCGGAGGGGACTGCATCCATAGCGTTGATGCACAGGGCGACCGAATCGCACCCGACAGGATTTATCCCGAAATCGCTGAGCACCAAGCCGAAGGTGTCCCCGCCGAGGCGCTGAAGCGACGGGAAAGGAATTCTTATCGGCGCGCCGTTGAAAAACAGCGAGCAGGCGATTGCGGTCTCAAGCACCCCCGCCGTGGAGTCGCCAAATCGGAAAAGGACAGTGTCAATTGTGGTCATAACCACTTCGCCGTCATACGGGTTCACAGGGACGAAATACGGCGGCGAGAAATCGGTGTAGAAAAACCAGGTGAAAGTTCTTGTTCCGGGGTGGTCCGCAGCGTGCACATAGCCGTAAAGGCTGCACTGGATATATTTGCCATCGGGCCAGAACCCTGCCCCCGGCGAGAAATAAAAACTGTCAATGACCCCATATGGCGCCAGAGGAATTCGCACCCAGTCAAACCGTGGGTCCTCAAGCCCCACCGACAGAAGAATCTCCCCGTCAGTCACATTGATAATAGTCAACTGCACGGTTTCGGAGTCAATTCCGCCGAGGGAATACAGCGCCGCCGCAAGCGACTGGTCCTCGCAGGCGGTTATTGAACCCTCCGGTGGATAAAATTCCGGACTTCGTATGTCTATGAAATACACTAAGTTAAAGCAGGTGTCAAAGTAGTTATAGCAGAAATCCGGGCGGTCTCGCCCCGTGATGCATATATGCCAGTTTACCGTGGCGGTGTCAGTCACTCCGTGAAGGGTGTCGGAGAAGGACAAAAACCCCGTGGTGGTGTCAAAATCAAACTCGTGCGGGATGCCGTCAATGGTCAGTTGCAGACTGTCGGGATTTATGCCGGAAAGGTAATCCACTATCTGGCAGGTCACATCTATTATAGTGTCGGTGATGAGCGTGCTTGATGCCGGAGCCACACTCACCACAAACGGCGGCTGAAGGTCCGCCCAGAGACCAAAATTATACTGCGAGGATATATTGTATATGTCCTCCGCAAATATCGTGATGCTATAATACCCGCTTGAATCAAAAATTGACGATGTTGAGACTATAAATGTGTCGCCGTTGCGATAAATTTGTGGGTCGCCGATGTAAAGTGTCTCGTCGCCGAAGGAAATCCATAGGTTTGTCACCGAATCTGTATCGCTGACTGTGAAAATTATTGAGTCCGCGCAGTATGATGACACAATTGCCCCGGAAATCGGATATATTAGTTCTATTTCTGGCGGTGTGTATGGCAGAAAATAGTGGAAACAGGTATCGCTTCGGTTGGCGCCGCACCCGACGGCGTTGTCCGCCGCAGAAAGGCAGATTTCAACCGTGTCCCCGCCGGAAAGTTCGCCGAAGGCGTTTATCGGCACCGAAAGCGTCTCGCCCGAATAGAATCCGGAAAAGTTTATGGTTCGTGTCCAGTTGTCCGTCCCCGCCACGAAGACCAAGACCTGCGACGATTCGGCGCTTATCCCGGACATATCGTCGTGGCAAAGGGCGGAAAAGTTGAGGATTGTGTTCGGCAAAACCCCTTCCGGCGGCGCCAGAAGCGCTATCTCCGGTGGCGTCAGGTCAACATAGAAGAAGAAATTGACATCCCGATGGTTGCCCCACAGGTCGTATATCGGCAGATACGACAGCCGCACAGAATCCCCATCCGACAGACTGAACGGCAGGGGAAAATAGACAAAGGAATCCATCGGCGTGGCGAGGCTCTCCTCAAGCACCACCGGCGCACTCCCGTTGACGAACATATCCAGATGGCTTGAGACCCAGTCTATCGGGCTTTCGTCAACCACCTTGAGGACAATCACGCCCGAATCGCAGGACCAGAAGGCATTTTCGCCGGGGGAGATGAAATACACCTCCGGGGCGGTCGTATCTATCTGCGCAAATATCAGTTTGGCGAACAATATGATAGCCAAAATGCCAAGATATTTACTTGAGATTTTCTTCATTATTTATTGTCTCCCAGATTGTTCTGGTTGCTTCATATACATCCCCGGCGGCGATTATGCCCGCCCCAACGCACACCCGCCGAATCCCGTATGATACCAGTTTGCCAACATTGTCGGCGTTTATCCCGCCTATGGCATACACCGGGACTCGCACTTTCCGGGCGATTTCCAGCAGTGTGTCAATGCTCCCCGGGACTGCGTCGGATTTTGTGCCCGTGGGGAAAATCGCTCCGTAACCTATGTATGATGCCCCCTCTCGCTCCGCCCTAATTGCCGCCTCAAGGGACCTTGCCGATGCCCCAATAACAAAATTTTCCCCGGCGATTTTCCGGGCGGCGGAGATTGGAAGGTCGTCCTCGCCTAAATGGACTCCGTCGGCGCCGGCGGCAAGCGCAACACCAATCCTGTCGTTGACTATGAACATAACCCCTAATTTCCGGGCAAGTTCCGCCAGTTTAACTGCATATTCGTATAGAACGCCGTCATCCACGCCCTTGTATCGCAGTTGGAAAATTTTTGCTCCGCCGCCTGCCGCCTGCTCCATCACCGACTCCGGCTCTCGCCCTGCGCCCCTGATTACCGGAATATCCAGAATTACATATATGTTGGGGGCATCCAGACGAACCATTTTGCGCCTCTGCAACTAAATTTTAGTATAATCAAGACATTTTCCCCGCAAAAGCAAGAAATTGCGTGTATTTTTAAAAATTTCGCCGCAGTGGACCTGTCCAAATACGGTTGTATTTTTGCCGGTTATGGGTATAATATCCCTCTATGGCGGGCTATCTGCGGAAGATATTTGAGGAACTTGCTGAATTTGAGGCGGTAAAGAAGGCGCTTGAGCGCGGAGAAAAAATCTCCGCCGGCGGCGTCTCTGCGCCGGTAATCGCCGGACTGTCCGACTGGGCGGCGAGATATTTTAAGCGCCCGGTTCTGGTCCTTGCCCCGGAGGATATAGCGAAGGATTTGCTCCGGGATGCCGAGTTCACCGCCGGTGAGAGGGCGCTTCCCTTCCCCGCCTGGGACATTCTTCCCTACGAGCATCAATATCCGGCGCCAGAAATTGTCGCCGAAAGGATTTTTGCCCTGTGGCGCCTGCGCCAGACCGAGGACGCCATCGTGGTTGCGCCCCCGCTGTCTTTGATGTGGCGCACAATCCCCGAAAATCTCCTTGAGGAGTTCTCTCTCTCGCTCAAACTCGGCGAGAAAGTGCCGCCCGAACAGATAGTCCGCCTGCTTGAGCGCAGCGGATATCATCGTGAGGCGGTGGTTGAGTATTTGCAGACCTACGCCCGCCGCGGCGATATCCTTGATGTCTTCTCTCCGGCGCATCCCGACCCGGTAAGGGTTGAGTTCTTCGGCGATGAGATTGACAGCATCCGCTTCTTCTCAACCCGGGACCAGCGCTCGTTAGGGAAAGCCAAATCCGCCCGGATACTGCCGGCGACGGAGTGGTTCACCGTTGACCTCGCCATAAGTGAGGAAGAGGAAAAACTCTCCCCACTGGCGGAAAAACTCCCCCAAAGCGTGGTTGATGAGGTTGTCGCTCAACTCCGTCTGGACAGGCATTTTCCCGCAAAGATATGGTATGCGCCCATCTTTGAGCCGGCACCGGTTGACCCCATAAAAGTTCTTTCTGCCCGAAAGCCCATAATAGTGGCGGTAGAGCCGGAAAATCTTGTTGAGGAGATTTCCGCCTTCTGCCGCAAAGCCCGCCAACTGTATGAGCGTGTCCTGTGGGAGGACCTTGAGCCGCTCCCGCCCGAAAACCTTTTCCCCTCACCGGAGGAAATTGAGGCGTTTCTGGAGAGCGCACACATCGTAATCAGGGAAATCCCCGTGGGGGAGAGGGCGATAAAATTCAGCATACGGGATGTTGATGTCCCGGATTCGGTCGTCGGGCTGCTTGAACTGTTTGAAAAGGCGCAGAAGGGTGGCAAGGTCGCAGTGGTGGTCTCGTCCGAGAATCAGCGGGCACGGATTGAGGCAAAAATGGGGATGCGACTTCCCGTGTCGGTGGTGCAGGCATCCCGGGGGATGCTTTCGCGCTCGGTGGAGATTGGTCTGCGGGAAGGCAGGTTCACACTCATCTCCGGGGACAACATCCTCGGTTTCTCCCGGGCGATGTTTGTGCCGAAAAAATACCACACCGGCAAGGCGATGCTCTCCCACTACGGGCTCTCGCAGGGGGACTATGTCGTCCATTCGGAATACGGAATCGCGCGGTTTTTGGGAATTCGGGAACTTGAGGTCAACGGTCGCCGTGGGGAATACCTTGAACTTGAGTTCGCCGGCGAGGAGAAACTGTATGTCCCGATGGAGGATTTCTATCTGGTCAACCCGTATCTTGGACCGAAGGAGATGGTGCAACTTTCCCGTCTGGGCGGGACCAAGTGGAGCGCCACAAAACTGCGGGCAAAGAAACAAATCTACGAACTTGCCGGCGAGTTGATGAGGATATACGCCACCCGCCAGATAAAGACGCGCCCGCCGTTTGAGCGCGCGCCCGAATGGGAAGAGTATGTCCGCGCCACATTCCCCTTTGAGGAGACACCCGACCAACTCCGCGCAATTGAGGAGGTCTTCGCCGATATGGACTCGGAACATCCTATGGACAGGCTTCTGTGCGGCGATGTTGGCTTCGGCAAGACAGAGGTTGCAATCCGTGCGGCGGTGCGCGCTGTGGCATCGGGGAAACAGGTGGCGGTGCTTGTCCCCACCACCATTCTGGCGCTTCAACACTATGAGACATTCTCAAAGCGCCTGTCCGAACTGCCGATACGGGTTGAGATGCTTTGCCGGTTCACATCGCCATCGCGGGCGCGCAAAATCAAACAGGACATCGCCGCCGGAAAGGTGGACATAGCAATAGGAACCCATATGCTGCTTTCCGACACAGTCCAGTTTAAGGATTTGGGGCTTTTGATTATTGACGAAGAGCAGTGGTTCGGCGTGAGGCACAAGGAGAAACTCAAATCCCTGCGCGCCGAGGTGGATGTCCTCACGATGACCGCCACGCCAATCCCGAGGACGCTTTATTTCTCCATATCCGGACTGCGGGACCTTTCCATAATAGAGACGCCGCCAAAATCCCGCAAGCCGGTGTTCACTCAAATCGTCCCGTGGAATATGGACCTTTTCCGCAGGGCTATATATGCCGAACTTGAGCGGGATGGGCAGGTGTTTTTCATCCACAATCGGGTGGAGACGATATACGGAATTGCCGAGGTTCTCAGGCGGGCGATGCCCGATGTGAGGTTTGCAGTGGCTCACGGTCAGATGCGGGAGCGGGAACTGGAAAGGATAGTTTACGATTTCCGCCGCGGGGAGTATGATGTTCTGGTGTGCACCGCCATAATAGAGTCCGGGACGGATATGCCGCGGGTCAACACGATAATAGTGGACCGCGCGGACAGATTCGGGCTCGCCCAACTTTATCAACTGCGCGGGCGCGTGGGAAGGTCCGATGTGCAGGCGTATGCGTATTTTGTGGTGCCGCCGTATAAATCCGTCAGCAAAAACGCGAAAAAGCGCCTTGCCGCACTTTTGGAGTATTCTGACCTCGGCTCCGGATATAACCTCGCGCTCAAAGACCTTGAAATCCGCGGCGCGGGAAATCTTTTGGGCAAAGAACAGAGCGGCTTTGTCGCCGCAGTCGGTCTTGACCTGTATTCCAAAATGCTTGCCGAGGCAGTGGCGGAACTCAAGGGGCAAAAGCCCCCCATCTTTGAGCCAATACCGTTTTCCATTGACTTTGACGCCTTCATACCGATGGACTATGTTGAGGACACCGAGGACAGGATTTATTTCTATCAGCGCCTTTTCACCGCCGACCGCGAGGAGAAGGTTGAGCGCATCGGCGCCGAACTTTCGGACAGGTTCGGCAGGATGCCCGAACCGGTGCAGAATCTGATTAATTTCATCCGCGCCAGAATTCTGGCGACCCGCGCGGGATTTCAGTCGGTTTCCTTCGGCAAAAGGTGGATTGCGCTGTATTTTTCGTCCGAAAAGTTGTCGTTAGCGAGGTTGAACGAGGCACTGGCGGATTTTTCACCACCCCTTGACTTTGCCCTCTCGCCGACACCGGCGATAAAACTTCCCCGCGCAACATCGTTAGAGCGCGATTTTGCTAATCTTCTGCGCCTTCTTCACCGCGTGCTGGAAAAAGAATAAGGGAAACTCAAATCGGTGCTGTCTGGTGTATCCAACTTTTGCTTTACCCTGTGTTAGAGCGGACATAGCCAAAGGCAATGTGTAAATGGGCAGAGGCAAATTTCCCTTACTCCCAACTCTTCTCCCGCTGGGGAGAGTTTTTTTCTCTCCTACCGGGAGAAGGTGCCCTGACGAAGTCAGGGCGGATGAGGGCTTTCCCCTCAAAAATCCTCGCGCTGGATATCATATTCCGCCAAGTGTTTGTTGAGTTTGTTGATCTGCTCCTCCAACTGGCGAAGCATCTCAACGATGGGGTCGGGAAGGTTCCCGTGGTCAAGGATGGTCTCCTTGGGGCGTTTTTCGCGCCGCCGGACAATCCTTCCCGGCACGCCCACCACAGTGCAGTTCGGCGGGACAGAACGCACCACAACCGAACCCGCACCTATCCTGACATTGTCGCCGATGGTTATATTCCCAAGGACTTTCGCGCCTGCACCGACAACAACCCCGTTCCCCAGCGTGGGATGGCGCTTGCCCTTTTCCTTTCCGGTTCCGCCGAGAGTGACACCCTGAAAAAGCGTGCAGTCATCGCCGATTATCGTGGTCTCCCCTATCACCACGCCGGTGCCGTGGTCAATGAAAAAGCGCCGCCCAATCTGCGCCCCGGGATGAATCTCTATCCCGTTGATGAACCTGCTGAACTCCGAAATCATCCTCGCGGGAAGTCGAAGACCCTTTTTCCACAAAAAGTGCGCTATCCTATGAAGCCATATCGCGCGCAACCCCGGATAACAGGTCAAAACCTCAATCACCGAACGCGCCGCCGGGTCGCGCTCAAATACCGTCTTTATATCCTCTATAAAACCCATCACACATTGAAGTATTCCCTGAACTCAAAGGGGGTTGGATGGAATTTATACTCGGTCGCACGCCTTTCAAGTTCATCTGTGTAGATTTCCAGAGTGTCCTCGGTGAACACGCCGTCTGCCAGCAGGAAATCGTGGTCATCCTTCAGAGCCGCAACTGCGCCCTCAAGGTTTTCGGGAAGACTTTTCAGCGCCGACTGCCTCTCCTCGTCCCATCTGGAGACATCGTCATCAAAGGGACCGAAATTGTATTCTCTGGGGTCAATCTTCTTTTCTATTCCGTCCAGACCGGCAAGCATCATCCCGGCGATGGCGAAATACGGATTGGCGGTGGCATCCGGCGGGCGATACTCTATCCGCTTCCTTTCGGGAGAATCAACATACTTGGGAATTCTGACGGCG
>JAMOPH010000344.1 GCA_027064665.1 bacterium
TTATTAGCGCGACGGATGAGGGAATCTGTTGCGCGGTTGTTCTTTGAGGGTGAAAATTACTCTAACAAAGGAGGCATTATGAGACGGTGGGTTTTTGTACTGATGTTGGGGTTTTTCCTCGTTGCTCAAGCAGGAGCGGCGGTTATCACGGTCGATTCTGTGCGGACCACTTTGCCTCACAGAAGTCCGGATGGATACTACTTCGCCGCCCCTGATGAAAATCATACGGTTACGGTTTATTTCACTGTTGCCGACACAAATGTGGAAGACAGTTCTGCGATCAATTTGAGCCAGAAAGATTGCAGCGGGGGAACAAGTTTAGTGGGTACAGCGGATATATCCAATTTAGCCCCCGGGGCACATTTTACAACTTTCTCGGTTACCGAACCCAATTGCCCGTTTGATACCCTGTGGGATACTTTGAAGGTGGAGGTCACTCACCATTCTGATACGGTTAATTATAGTGAAAGCACGCTTGTGGTGCTTGTTAGGGAGAGTCCTCTGCGGGTAGATACTGTCTATTCCTCGCTGCCCAATGTGGAAGAGGAGGATTCTAATATAGATTATCATGCCAATATGTCCCAGACACATCAGGTCTTTGTTCGTGTTGTGGCGTCTGCAGATGTCCCTGCTGACAGAGATACTGTTTACCTGTTTAATCGGGATTGCTTGGGGGCTTATGGACTTGCTGGGCAGTATGTTCTCCCCGCTATGTCCGCCGATGAAACCTTGCTGGTCACATTTGATATAACTGAGCCCAATTGCGCCTCCGACCTTATGGATTCTCTAAGAGTGATAGTAAGTGGTTATGACGCCCCATCCTATGGCACCGGGGATACTCTGGTTGTCAGTGTTGAAAAACCGGGAAGCCTTGTTGTGGATAATGTCGTGGCGGTTGCCGATACGGAATTTGCCGGTTACAATGAGCCTTTCTTCACTATGGGACAGCAGTTCTACCTTGCTGTTGTTCTCCGCAATGCCGGCTCGGGCAGAGTTGACGATATAAATGTCAGACTCTCAAGTTCCAGTGTTTATGGATGCTCATCCTATTTTGATACCCTCACAGCGTTTGATACAAGTCTCTCTGGCGGCGACACCTGCGTTTTGTTGATTCCCATCGTCGCTGATACCATCAACCACGGTGGCACCGGCACCACCGATGACGAGATTTTCCAGGTGACTGTCTCCGGAACCGATGCAAATAACCTTGGCGATTGCGGCGTTGGCTACACCGACGATGACGACAGTATTGGAATCGTTATGCCGCCGTCGCTGCATCTTATTGGTGTGGACGGATACGGTCCGGCATACACCGGTGAGGTCAATGATTGGGGCAATCCAATACCGTGGATGAATTTCTGGGACCCCGCTGAACTGGTCTTCTACATCTACAGTGATACCGGCGACTATGCCGTGGTGGATTCCATAGCCGATTACACCTCCTTTGTGGATCTTTTCAAGGATGGCGCTGTTGTCCCGGGCATTTCTGGCAATGAGTCTCCCTCTGCCGT
>JAMOPH010000345.1 GCA_027064665.1 bacterium
AGGACTTTACCAACTTCCTCACCGCGGTTATTGACAAGCCCGCCTTCGACAAGATCGTGTCCTACATTGAATATGCGAAAAACTCCAGCGAGGCGGAAATTATCGCCGGCGGCACCTATGACGATTCCGAGGGATACTTCATCCGCCCGACCATAATCGTGACCACCAACCCGCGCTTTAAGACGATGGTTGAGGAAATCTTCGGTCCGGTTCTGACGGTCTATGTCTATGATGACAGCAAGTATGAGGAGACCCTGCGCCTGTGCGATGAGAGCACACCGTATGGTCTGACCGGCTCAATTTTCGCCGAGGACAGGAAAGCGATAATCACTGCGGAGAAAATCCTGACTCACACTGCGGGGAATTTCTACATCAACGACAAGCCCACCGGAGCGGTGGTCAATCAGCAGCCGTTCGGCGGAAGCCGCGCGTCGGGGACCAACGACAAAGCCGGAAGTCTTCTCAACCTCATCCGCTGGACCACGCCGCGGGCAATCAAGGAGAACCTCAACCCGCCAAAGGACTACCGCTATCCGTTTATGCTTGAGCCGTGATGGGCGGTCATTTTCGGGGAAAATCGGGGGGAGCCGGACGGCTCCCCTTTGCTTTTTGTGATGGGAACCATATTTTTTGGATATGACGGGCGACGAAAAATTTATGCGGGTTGCGCTTCGCCTTGCTCGCAGGGGCGTTGGAAGGACCTCGCCGAACCCGCCGGTTGGCGCGGTGATAGTCAAAAACGGCGAGATTATCGGGCGGGGATACCACCGCCGCGCGGGACTGCCCCACGCCGAGATTGAGGCAATCAACGACGCCCTATCCCGCGGCGTGAGCGATTTCTCCGATGCCACGATGTATGTGACCCTTGAGCCGTGCAGTCATTGGGGGCGCACACCCCCCTGTGCGGTGAGGCTCGTTGAGGAAAAGTTCCGCCGCGTGGTGGTGGGAACGATTGACCCCAACCCAAAGGTCGCCGGGCGAGGGATAAAAATTTTGCGGGATGCCGGAATTGAGGTGACTGTTGGGGTGTGTGAGGATAAAGCCCGCCGCCTTATTGAGCCGTTCTCGGTGTTCATCACCAAAAAGAGGGCATACTGCGCCCTCAAATATGCCCAGTCAGTCAATGGAATTATTTCCCTTTCCCGTGATGAGCGGACCATTGTGTCGGGGGAGCGGGCGCACAGGTTCGTCCACAGACTTCGGGATACCCACGATGCGGTGATAATCGGTGCGGGGACACTTTTGGCGGACGACCCCGCTCTCACGGTGAGGCTTGTGCGCGGGCGGAATCCCGTGCGGGTGGTTATCGCCGGGCGCCGGAAAATCCCACCACAGATGAGGATATTCACCGACGGTGCCGCAAGAACTGTTGTGGTCTCGCCGGGCGAAAACCCCTTTGACGGCGCACCGCCGAAATCTGTTGAAATATGGCATTATGAGGGCTCCGACTATGTTCCGGTTGAGTATGTCCTGCGCCGTCTGGCAGAAGAGAGGATAATGTCCGCCCTGTGCGAGGGAGGCGCAAAAATCGCCGCCGCTGCACTCGCAGAACGGGTTGTTGACAGGGTTTATGTGATTATCAATCCTCGTATTTTCCCGGGGGGTGTTCACTGTCCCGATGAGGAAATTTTTTCCCGGGCGGGTGTGATTTCGCTGACCGATGTGGAATACAAAAAACTGGGCGAGGATATCCTGCTGACCGGGAGACCGGTTTATAGATAAAAATTTTGTTTCCCATAAATTTTTTATTGACAAATCCGCAGGGGAAGATATTTTCAAGAAACTGGAAGGTTTCGTGAGCCGAATCGGGGATGAGCGACGGCGGGGGGTGCCCACCCGTACGGCTCGTTGAGAGAGGAGGCTCGAACGGAACCCGAGGCGAGGGCAATTTTTATTTGTGTCAAACCGAAGGATAAGGGGAGAGAAAGATGGCACAGAGGATGAGAATACGGCTTCGCTCCTATGACCATGTGATTCTGGACCGGGCTGCGAAGGAAATCGTTGATATGGCGAAAAAGACGGGGGCAATAGTCGCTGGTCCGGTTCCCCTGCCTACAAAGCGCAGGGTTTATACTGTGCTCAGGTCAACATTTATTGACAAAAAGAGCCGTGAGCAGTTTGAGGTCCGGATTCACAAAAGGCTGATTGATATCTACGGCGCCGACGACAAAACAATGGACGAGATGACCCATATTGAACTTCCCGCCGGCGTGGACATTGAGATTTTGCTGGGATAAATAAGTGTTCAACGAAAAAGACAAGGAGCCTGAAATGATAGGGCTTTTGGGAAAGAAATTGGGGATGACCACATATTTCACCGAGGACGGCAGGAGAATCCCTGTGACGGTGATTTCTGCCGGTCCGTGCAAGGTAGTGCAGATTAAGACCCCGGATAGGGACGGCTACGCTGCGCTTCAGTTGGGCTATGAGCCGATAAAGCCAAAAAAACTCACCAAGCCGATGATGGGGCATTTCAAAAAAGCCGGCGTTGAGCCGTTCCGCAAACTCAAGGAGTTCCGAATTAGCGAGCAGGAGATTGAATCCTACAAGGTCGGCGATGTGCTGACAGTGGACAAAGTGTTCCAGGTTGGCGAACTCGTAGACTGCACCGGAACCTCAAAGGGTAAAGGATTTCAGGGAGTGGTCAAGCGGTGGGGTTTCGGCGGCGGACCGAAAACCCACGGTCAGCATAACAAATGGCGTGCCCCCGGCTCAATAGGTGCGTCAAGTTTCCCGTCCCATGTGTGGAAGGGAACCCGTATGGCTGGACACACCGGCAACAGAACGGTGACTATGAGAAAACTTCAGGTGGTCAAAATTATCCCCGAGGATAACCTGATTCTGGTCAAAGGCTCCGTTGCCGGCGCCAAAGGAAGTTATGTGATTATCAAAAAGAGCAAATAATAACCTGAGAGGGTAAGATGATAAAGGCAAAACTGTATGACATAAAGGGGAATCCAGCGGGCGAGATAGAACTTCCCGAAAACGCCTTCGGGATTGAGCCAAATGTGGATGTGCTGTGGCAATATGTGAAGGTGTATCTCGCCAATCAGCGTCAGGGAACGCATTCTGCCAAGACCCGTGGCGAGGTCTCCGGCGGCGGAAGAAAACCGTGGCGCCAGAAGGGAACCGGAAGGGCAAGACACGGCTCTATCCGCTCGCCGATATGGCGCAAAGGCGGTGTGGTTTTCCCGCCCAAACCGAGAGATTACAGACTTCGTATGCCCAAAAAGATGCGCAGACTCGCCCTGGCATCAATCCTTTCCGACAGGGCGAAGGAAAACCGAGTTTTCGTCTTTGAGGGTTTTGATCTTCCCAAGCCCAGAACAAAAGATTTCATCAATATCCTTGACAACAGCGAGATTGATTATAAAGTTCCTACTCTGGTTATCACCAGGGATGTGGAGCCTAATGTTATAAAGAGCGCAAAAAATCTCCCCAAGGTTCAGGTGACCTTTGCGGGAGAGTTGAATCCCTATCGGGTGATAACCGCAGAGAATGTGATTATAGAAAAAAGTGCCCTTGAAAAAATAGAGGAGTTGTGTCAAAGATGAAACTGAGAGACCCACACAAGATAATAATTTCGCCTGTGATAACCGAAAAGGCGACGATTCTGCGGGAACGGGAGAACAAATATATGTTCTATGTGCATCCCAAAGCCACCAAGGAAATGATAAAGCGCAGCATTGAGGAACTTTTCAATGTGGTGGTTGAGGATGTGCACACCCACAATCTTCCCGGAAAGCCGAGAATGAGGGGAAGATTTGTGGGCAGAACTCCCGCAAGAAAAAAGGCAATAGTAAAAGTCAAAGACGGACAGACAATCCCGTTCTTTGAGGGCTTAATCTGATGATGGGATGTTCCCATCGGCGCCGGAAATTGTATAGCGGGGCGGCAGTATATTAAAAATATGGTTTTGTTGCGTCTCGCCGGCGCACAGAACGGGATTGTTTCGGGGAAACAACTATCCCGAAAGGAGAGTGAAAGATGGGTATCAAGACATTCAAACCGACAACGCCCGGGTTGAGGCAGAAGGTTGCGCTTGACTATTCGGAACTGACCAAGGACAAGCCCGAAAAGTCGCTTCTTCTGCCGAAGAAAAAGACCGGTGGAAGGAACAATTTAGGGCGGATTTCTGTCAGGCATCGTGGTGGCGGAAACAAGCGCAGATACAGGATTATTGATTTCAAGCGCAACAAATACGATGTGGATGCCAAGGTTGCGGCAATTGAATACGACCCCAACAGGTCTGCATTTATCGCCCTGCTGCACTACGAGGACGGCGAGAAAAGATACATTCTTGCGCCTCTGGGACTCAATGTCGGGGCGAAAATTAGAAGTTACAGTATCAAAGCGCTTGAGAAGGACAAAGTTGCACCGGAGATAAAGGTCGGCAATGCCCTGCCGCTGTATAAAATCCCGGTTGGAACCAGAATTCACAATCTGGAACTCAAGCCGGGCAAGGGTGGTCAGGTTGTCAGGTCCGCCGGTGCGGTGGCGCAGATTATCGGGAGAGAGGAAAATTACACCACCCACACAATCTTTGCCGACGACGGCGTGACGATTATTGACAAGATAAAGGTCCCCTATGTGGATGTCAGACTTCCATCCGGCGAGATTAGAAGATTTCAGGGGGACTGTTATGCCACCATCGGGCAGGTGGGCAATCTGGACCACGCAAATATCCAGTATGGTAAGGCTGGCGCCAGAAGATGGCTTGGACGCCGTCCCAGAGTGCGTGGCGTGGCTATGAACCCCATTGACCATCCCCACGGCGGCGGCGAAGGCGGAAAACAAAAGGGCTATAAGACCCCTATGACCCCGTGGGGTCAGCCCTGCAAGGGATACAAGACGAGGAAAAAGAACAAGCCTTCCGATAGATTGATTATAAAACGGAGAAAGTAAACGAGAGGTGATGAGATATGGCGAGGTCGCTGAAAAAAGGTCCGTATGTTGATACCAAACTTTTGCTCAAGATAGAAAAACTCAACGAGCGGGGGGAGAAAAAGGTCATAAAGACCTGGGCGAGGGACTGCACCATAATCCCCGAGTTCGTCGGGCACACAATAGCCGTGCACAACGGGAACAAGTTTATCCCGGTCTATATCACCGAGAATATGATAGGGCATAAACTTGGGGAGTTCGCCCCGACCACCATATTCCGTGGGCACGGCGGTAAAAAAGCCAAGCAGGTGATAAGGAAGAAATAATTTCCGACTGGAGGAAATAATGATAGCGAAGGCTCAATGGAAATATGTTAGAATTTCCCCGAGGAAATTGCGTCTTGTGGCAGATTATATCCGGGGGATGGAGGTGACAAAGGCACAGCAGATTTTGCCGCTTATCCCCAAAAAGGGCGCCAGAATCTTGGAGAAAGTTCTCAAATCTGCGGTTGCTAACGCTATGACCCGGGAGGATGTCCATATAAAGGAGGAGGACCTTTATATATCCGCTCTGATGGTCAACGAGGGACCGAGGCTCAAGCGGTGGCGCCCAATATCCCGGGGAAGGGCTGTGCCGTATATGCATCGGTTCTCGCACATTATTATGGAACTTGACACCCTTGAAAATAAGCCCAAAGGCAAAAAGAACAGAAAAAAGAGTTGAACTATATCAGGAGGTTATAATTGGGTCAGAAGACCAATCCCATAGGTTTGAGGTTAGGGGTAATTCGCTCGTGGAATTCAAAGTGGTTCGCCCCAATCGGGAGCAAGGAATACCGTGAGAATTTGCTTGAGGACCTCAAAATCAGAGAATATACCCGTAAGCGCTTTGACGCCGCTGATGTGTCAAAGATAGAGATTGTGCGCTCGCCCAAGCGGGTGATGATTGATATCTACACCGCCAGACCGGGGATGGTTATCGGGCGCGGCGGCGTGGAAATTGAGCAGTTCAAAAAGGAACTTGAGTATTTGACCAACAAGGAAGTTGTCATCAATGTTCTGGAGATTCGCAAGCCGGAGATTGATGCGTATCTTGTGGCGAAAAATATCGCCCGCCAGATTGAGGGCAGGGTCAATCACAGGCGTGCGATGAAGCGTGCGATTACCGCCGCGATGAGGATGGGCGCAAAGGGTATCAAAATCCGCTGCTCCGGAAGGCTTGGCGGCGCCGAAATCGCCCATCCCGAAGAATACAAAGAGGGGCGAATCCCCACCCAGACCCTGCGCGCAGATATTGATTTTGCTAAGGTCACCGCTTTCACCACCTACGGAACCATCGGCGTCAAGGTGTGGATATACAAGGGCGATATCCTCGGCGGTATGCACGAGTATTGGGAAAGGGAACTCTCCAAGGAGAGGAAGACGCCGGGCAGGAGAAGACCCGCCCCGCTGGACAGCAGAGAGTTCGGCGGAAGACGGCGCAGACCGAGAGGCAGGAAAAAATAACCCCCATCCGATTGCCGCAGTGGTTTATAATTGGCGAGGCTGGACAGGGGATTAAACAGATTGAGGGATTAGATAAATCTGGCGGAAGTGCAGACACGGAAAAATTAGCAGGAGGATTGATATATGTTAATGCCCCGCAGGACAAAATACAGGAAGCAGCAACGGGGGCGACTGAAGGGCAAGTCAATGCGTGGCAATAAGTTGGCTTTCGGCGATTATGGTATGAAAGCCCTTGAGCCCGCCTGGATTACAGGTCAGCAGATTGAAGCCGCCCGTGTTGCTATCACTCGTTATCTCAAGCGTGCCGGGAAAGTGTGGATTAACATTTTCCCCGACAAACCCGTGACCAAAAGACCCCCTGAAACCCGTATGGGTAAGGGGAAGGGAAACCCCGAATACTGGGTTGCAGTGGTAAAGCCCGGAAGAATTATGTTTGAGGTCGCGGGAGTGCCCGAGGAGGCGGCGTTCAGGGCGATGCAACTTGCCGCCAGAAAACTGCCCATCAAGACCAAGTTTGTGGTCCGTGGAAGAGAGGGAGGTTATGTCCTATGAAAATGGAGGAACTTAGAAATATGACCAAGGACGAACTGCTCCATCAGCGCAAACTGCTGTTTGAGGAGTGGTTCAACCTCAGGATGCAGGCGGCGATAAAGCCGCTGGACAACCCCAAGCGTATCCGCCAGATTCGCAAGGATATCGCAAGGATTAACACCATCCTTCGTGAGGATGAATTGGGTATCCGCAGGATTATCGGCGAGCCAGGCGAGGGGAAATGACACTGCGCTCAACTCCCCATGTCTTTCAGCCCCTTTGTCAGGAGGGGCTTTTATTTTTTGGAGATTGGTGGATTTTTGAGGTTGACCCCAAAAGAACTTTTGGTTTCCTTTGAAATACTATGGAACACAGCAGTTATGAGGACACAATCGCCCTTATAAAGACCACCAAGAACCCGCTGAAAAAACTCTACTACTGGGTTCTTCACTGGGCATACACCCCTTACGGTGTGTGGGCGCTGATTCTGACCGCTTTTTCCGAGGCAAGTTTTTTCCCCGTGGCGCCCGATACTCTTTTGATTCCTTTGTCCCTCTCCCGCCCGAAAAAGGCGCTGTGGTATGCCACACTGTCCTCAATTTTCTCCGTGCTGGGCGGAATGCTGGGATATGCCATCGGAATATGGCTTATGGATGCTGTAGGGATGAAAATTTTGGAGTTCTACGGTGCTGTCGCCGAGTTTGAAAAGGTTTCTGCCCTGTTCAACAAATACAGCGGGATTGCCGTGGCAACCGCCGGATTCACGCCGATTCCGTATAAAGTCTTCACAATTGCCGCCGGCGCCTGCAGAATAAACTTTTTCATCTTCGTTGTCGCATCGGCGCTGTCCCGGGGCGCGAGGTTTTTCCTTGAAGCGGGACTTCTGGCACTGTTCGGCGAGAAGGCTAAAGTTTTAGTGGAAAAATACTTCAATCTCCTCACAATCGTGTTTTTGATTTTGCTGGTGGGGGGATTTGTCGTTGTGAAGTTCGCAATAAAACACTAAATATGACCGCCGATTTCCGCAAAAAGGTTGAGGATATAAAGCGCCTTGCCGCCGGCAGAACTTTCCGCCTGATGGAGGTCTGCGGCACGCACACTGTCGCCATCTCCCGGTTCGGTATAAGGCAGATTCTGACGCCGGAGATAGAACTGATTTCCGGTCCGGGATGCCCGGTGTGCGTGACGCCGGCGGAGTATGTGGCAAAAGCCCTCTATCTTGCCC
>JAMOPH010000346.1 GCA_027064665.1 bacterium
GTTAACTTGAACATTTCAAATCAATAAGTTTGAGTCGCCGGGGCAAGGGATTTTTGTTTACTCAAGTTTAAAAATTTTGTATTTTTGACCGGCGACTTTGGCTTTGAGCATCACCTTCAATGGAGGCAGTTCCCGGGCTGTAATGTATTCGTTGCCCGTTTCGAACAATGGTTTTTGTTTAAAGAGTTTTTTGTAGAATTTCACATAGTTTGGGTAATAGTCTGGTGCGGCAAGGTGGCGAAGATAGTATAATGACTGAGCCAGAAAGTAGTTTGCACCATAGTTTTTTATAAGTTCTTCCACATTTGCCGCGGGACTTTGATTGGGAGTGGTTTTTATCTTTAAAATGTGCTTTGCTTTGTTTTTTATTCGTGTGAATAGAGTATATTGTCGTTTTCGAGTGTGGTAGGGCGAGATAAACAGCATATCTCTTTGCGGGTTTTGACACGAGAAGCGGAGTAAACTTTTATATTTAAGTGTATCTACTTCTGCAGCGGTTCGGCTGTTGCGCAGTCGCTGGAGTAGATATTCTTTTGTGGGGGCAAAAGGACTTTTTGGGGAGATTGTGGCAATTTTTTCGTCCGGTGGAATGTGTTCGGTTATCCATTTTTTTACTATCTCCTCTGACGAAGGCAGGGAGATATATCTCAAAATAGCATAATCCCATATTACTAATTGTGCCACGCTCGCTATAACTAGAACTACGGATAAAAATTTTGCCTTGTTCCAAAGGTAATTCAGTCCGCAGGCGGCTAAAATTGCCATCGGAGGGGTTACCACATAGAAATATCTCGCAAATGATGTCTTCCAAAAGGCGGTAAGTATGTAAAATAATAGAGGAAACGCTGCTATCGGAGTTATCTTAGGATGTGGTTTTGTGAGGTGATATACTATAACACCTATCGCGATTAATAACCCGACTAAACTGATGGAATAGGCAATATGCGTTAATCCTGTCCAGTATGCAGGAGGTGAATGCTCAAATCCCAGATGTCCACCCACTGCGTGGAGTATATTGTGTCCGAAAAATTTTATAAATAACTTTGGATGAACCAGAATATAAGGTGAAGATAACAAAAAAGAACCTAATAATACTACAATAGAAACCCAAAAATTTCGTGATTTTAGCGTTTTTATTAAACTCTTTTGCTTGATTAACATTGCTACCCATAAAGAAATTATAACCGCACCGCCATAGTATTTCGTTCCCAATGCAAATCCAGCGAAAACTGAGGACAAAATTGCGTCCTTGAATTTGTTGCTATTTATGAATTTTGTTGTGAATAAAAGAGATAATGTGGTGAACAATCCCATTAGTCCATCTCCACCATACCGCCGCGTCTCCACAATTGCTAACGGAGAAAGCGCAACCAATAGCGCGGATATCAAACCCACTTTTTCACTTACTTTTTCACCTATCCTGTAAGTTAAATACACAGTTAAAACGCCCACTAATGCTAAAAAAATCCTTGCCGACAGAACAACGATTGTGTAGTCAGCGAAATAGGATGACCACAAAAAATCCCAATCTACATTCGCCCCAGCAAGATTTAATATAATCCAATCTACAAACCCAATTAAGGTTCCAACATAGAATATAAGTGATGAGTAGCCAAAAGTATACGGATTCAATGACTTTGTTAGCCCTATGTAGGCGCTATAACTTAGAATTACATCTTCATCCGCCCAATATTCAGCAGGTAAACCCCAATCAATCCGGTAAATCCTTACTAAAAACCCAATAAGTAGTATTGCCCAGATAATAAATTTCCGCTTTGACTCCAGACTGTCCAATTTCTCACTGCTCATAGTGTTATCATTAAAACCAAAAAAGGGAGGCTGTCAAGTAAAAGCCTCCCTTTGTGTGCAATTATATTTTGCGGCGCTCAAAACAGTTCGCCCTCTTTGATCTCCTGACCGGGCTCGCCGTAAAGAAGCGCCGCGTGAGCCGCCGCCAGCCGCGCAATCGGCACACGATACGGCGAACAACTAACATAGTCCAGTCCAATCCTGTGGCAGAACATCACCGAGGACGGCTCTCCGCCGTGCTCGCCGCAGATTCCCAACTTCAGGTTGGGGTTGGTCTTGCGCCCGTATTTGACCGCGATCTTCATCAGCCTGCCGATACCTTCCTGGTCCAGCACCTGGAACGGATCGTGCTCGTAGATTCCCATCTCAACATAGTCGGGCAAAAATTTCCCGGCATCATCCCGGGAGAACCCGGCGCCCATCTGTGTCAGGTCGTTGGTGCCAAAGGAGAAGAAATCGGCATATTGTGCCACCTGGTCGGCAGTTATCGCCGCCCGCGGAACCTCAATCATCGTGCCAATTTTGTAGTCCACAGTCTCGCCGGTCTCCTCAAACACCTGCTTGATGACCTTTTCGGCGCGCTCGCGAGCAATCTGCAGTTCCTTCCAGTGCCCAACCAGCGGAATCATAATTTCGGGATGGACCTCAATCCCCTCGCGCTTGACCTGAATTGCCGCCTCAATTATCGCCCGCACCTGCATATCCGAGACCTCGGGGTATGTCAGCCCAAGACGGCATCCGCGGTGTCCCAGCATCGGGTTGAACTCCTTGAGCGATTCCACAGTCTGCCTGATTTTTTCCACCGGCACGCCCATCGCCTCAGCCATTTCTTTCTGTCCCTTTTCGTCCTGCGGCAGGAACTCGTGGAGCGGCGGGTCCAAAAGTCTGATAGTTGCCGGGCGCCCCTTCAGTTCGCGGAATATCCCGACAAAGTCCTCTCTCTGCAGGGGCAGAAGTTCCTCAAGGGCTTTGTTATACTGCGCCAGCGGTTCGCGGAGTTCCGCCTCAATTTTCGCTCTCTCCTCGGGGTCGTCGGTGTTCTCAAGGCGCTTGCGCAAATTTTTAACATCCTCGGCGACCAGAATCAGCCTGCGGAAGGAGATAATTCTGTCGCCCTCAAAGAACATATGCTCGGTGCGGCAAAGTCCGATTCCCTCGGCGCCGAACCTGACCGCAACGGCGGTGTCCCGCGGGGTGTCGGCGTTGGTGCGCACTCCAATCTTGCGGAATTTGTCCGCCCATTCCATTATCGTGCCGAAATCGCCCACCAACTGGGGTTCCACCGTGGGAATCTGCCCGACATACACATTTCCGGTGGCGCCGTTGATTGAAATCCAGTCGCCCTGTTTGACCACCGTGTTGCCCACGCGGAATTCCTTTTTCTCGTAGTCCACCACGATATCGCCGGCGCCGGCAACACACGGAATTCCCATCCCGCGGGCGACAACCGCCGCGTGTGAGGTCATCCCGCCGCGGGCGGTCAAAATCCCCTGCGATACCGCCATCCCGCCGATGTCCTCCGGTGAGGTCTCAATTCTGACAAGAATCACTTTCTCGCCCTTTTCCGCCCATTCCTCGGCGGTGTCGGCATCAAACACGACCTTACCGGTTGCCGCGCCGGGCGATGCCGGAAGTCCCTTGGCGATAACCTCAAATTTCTTCTCCTCCTCCGGGTCAAAGGTGGGATGGAGAAGTTGGTCAAGTTGTTTGGGCTCAATCCGCAGAACCGCGGTCTTTTCGTCAATCAAACCCTCCTTGACCATATCCACCGCAATTTTGACCGCCGCCTGGGCGGTGCGCTTTCCGGTTCTGGTCTGAAGCATCCACAACTTGCGTTTCTCAATCGTGAACTCAAAGTCCTGCATATCCCTGTAGTGATGCTCCAGGATATCCTTTATCTTGAGAAGTTCGTCGTAGATTTCGGGCATCTCGTTTTTGAGTTCGTCAATGGGTTTTGGGGTTCTGATTCCGGCGACCACATCCTCGCCCTGTGCGTTGAGAAGATATTCGCCGTAGAGTTTGTTCTCGCCGGTGGACGGGTTCCTTGTGAATCCCACGCCGGTGCCGGAGTCATCGCCCATATTCCCGAACACCATAGACTGAACATTGACCGCGGTTCCCAGAAGTCCTTTGATATCGTTTATCTCGCGGTATTTGATTGCGCGGGGGTTGTTCCACGAGCCGAAAACCGCGCCGATTGCCATCCACAACTGCTCGTAGGCGTCCTGTGGGAACTGTTTGCCGTGCTTTTCGTAGATTTCCTTGTAGCGCTTGACCAGTTCCTGCAGATGCTCCACATCAAGGGCGGTGTCGGGAACGACCTTGTTGAGTTGCTCCTGTTTGAGGTTCTCCACGCCCTCAATTCCCTGCTTTTTGCCGAACTCCCGCTTGACTTCCTCAAGGGCGTGCTCAAACTCCTCGTGGGGAATTCCCAGCACCACATCGCCGAACATCTGGATAAATCTGCGGTAGGCGTCCCAGGCAAAGCGGGGATTTTGGGTCTCCTCGGCAAGCCCAAGCACGGTCTCGTTGTTGAGTCCGAGGTTGAGAACTGTGTCCATCATCCCGGGCATAGAGATAGCCGCGCCCGAACGCACCGACACCAAAAGCGGCTTTTTGGGGTCGCCCAACTTGCGCCCGCGGATTTTCTCCAAAAGTTCCAGCGCCTCTTTTACTTGCTCCTCAAGTTCGGGCGGATATGTGCGGTCGTGCTTGTAGTAGTAATCGCACACCTCTGCAGAGATTGTGAACCCCGGCGGCACCGGGAGTCCGATTTTGCTCATCTCGGCAAGATTGGCGCCCTTACCACCGAGGATTTCTTTCATCTCCGCCGAACCATCTGTCCTCTCCTTGGAGAAGAAGTATACATACTTCGCCATAGCGCCCTCCTTGGTTTTGATATAACTTTGCAAAAAATAGTCAGAGCACATAAATTGCAAGGATTATTTGCATTTTTTCAAAGGAGAAAACTTTAATTTGCATTGCCTTGACGCAGAAGTTATGATTTCCAAGCCGCCGAAAATCTATGCGCCGGCGCTGTATGTCGCCATAGCGTTCGCCCTGGGAATAGCGATTACGCGGCGGTTCCCCGCTGATGCGCTCTATGTCTGGATTTCGCTTGCCGGAGCGGTTCTGCTGGCATTGTTATCCTTCGGCACCGCCGGCAGATGGCGGACTTTCGCCGTGTTGTCCGCATTTTTCCTGTTGGGTGCCGCAAGAATGGAGATGCACCGCATCCCGCCAAAAAATTTCTGGGGGAATTACTCCTACATTCGCGCCGTCAGGGTGGTGGTCAGGGATTTTCCCCGTCGGCGCAGTGGCAGATGGGACGCCGTCGCCGAGGTTGTCGCCGCCGACACCGGCGCAGGGTTCGTCAAATCGTGCGGGAAAGTCAAACTGCACTTTTACTCCCCGGAAAAACCCCTGTCGTATGGGCAGTTGTGGGAAATAAAAAGCACTCCTGCGCCGCTGGACGATGAGGACACGCCGTATATTCGGTATCTGCGCCTCCGTGGGATAACTGGTGAGTTGTGGGCGCGCGAGGATGAGGGCTTTCTCCTTGACGAAGACCGGGGAAATCCATTTTTGCGTGGGGTTGTCGTGCCTATCAGGGAGAAAATCTCTGCGGCGGCGAAAAGTTCTCTCCCTCAAGAGCCGGCGGCACTGCTTGAGGGAATGCTTTTGGGCGGCGGGAGAGACCTCTCCCCGGAAACCCGCGAGTTCTTCAGAAACGCCGGCACAATTCACATTCTCGCCGTGTCGGGACTGCACATAGGGATTGTATCTATGGCGCTGGGATATCTTCTGCGGCGGAAATTTAAGTTTTCCCCGGCGGCAAGTTTTCTGATAACCGCGGCGGCGCTGGGGCTGTATTGTCTTCTGGCGCAGTTGAGACCCTCGGTGGTGAGAGCGTCGCTGATGATGGCATTCCTGTTGGGGGCGCCGATTGTGCGCAGGAAGTCAAATCCCATCAACTCGC
>JAMOPH010000347.1 GCA_027064665.1 bacterium
CCATAACGATTCTCCTTTTCCGCCCGACAGACCTGTTCTCCCCGGGATTTCAACTGTCCTTTGCCGCCGCCGGCGGGATAATTTACCTTTTGCCGCGGTTCGGCGCGCTTTTGGGCGAAAATTTTCTTCTGCGCACCGACCCGCTCGCCCGGGTGGTGCAGTTGCTTCTGGTCACTGTCTCGGCGCAGATGGGCACCACTGCAATCTCGGTGTTCCACTTCAGCCGGTTTCAATTGGTGGCGCCGATAAGCAATCTTTTCGTGGTTCCGGCGGTGACGCCCGCAGTGATAATCGGGTTTGTCGGAACTGCCCTGTGGGCGCTGTGGGCACCTCTGGGCAAACTCGTCCTTCTGGCGGACGGACTGGTGCTCAACTACATCCTCGCGATGACGAAATTTTTCGGTTCGCTGCCGTTCTCGTTTGTTGCAGTTGCCGCCCCGCCGTTGTGGGCGCTGGCGGGATATTATTCTTTGGTCTTTGGCATCGCAAATTTTTTGTGGTCGCTGGCAGGCAGGATTTTTGTGCTGGCTGGTGCGCTTTCTATTGCGCTTTTTGGTGCCACATATTCCCCGCCGACGGGGATTTTCTATATTCCATCTGGGGTGGTTCTTTTCGCAGGGCAGGAGGTCTCCGCGGTCTATGCGGATTGTGCGCCATCGCGGATTCAGTCGCAGGTTCTGCCGGAAATGTATTCCCTCGGTTTGCGGGCGGCGGATATTCTGTTTTTGCCCTACGGGAGACTTACGGCGAGGTCGCCGGCGCAGATTATAAGAGGTTTTTCCCCGGGAACTGTCCTCTGCGGCGAGGGTTTCCCCGACAGTCTGTGCGAAGGTTCCGCCGAAATTTCAGAGGAAATTTCCGGCAAATTCATCTCGCCGAAAAACTGCATAGTGGACTATCGGGGCAAAAGGGTTCTGATTCTGCGGGCGCCGCCCGACTCGCTGGACGAAAGATTTGACTTGGTCGTAGTGGATTTCCCCAGAAATATGCCGGCGCCGTATATCTTTGTCCCTCGCGCTGAGGAATATGTCTTCGGTTCCGATGCCCGGGGCTGGGGAAAATCCGATTTCCCCGGTGCAGTCTTTATCACTTCCCGGAGGATGACGAAAATCTACCCGCGGTAGCGGTTTTGCCTTTTCGCCGGACTGCGCCGAAAATTCCGCCCTTAAAAGCGCTGCCTATTCTTTGAAAGCGCCGCCCCTTTTGTGCATCCTGCCAGATTTTTGCCATTGCGGTGGGTTCAGAACTCGTATCCGAGGGCGACTGCGTAGGAGCCGCCGAGGGACAGATGATACCCCCCGCTTGCGCCAAGGGAAAACGCACCGAATTTTATCTGCGCGCCGCTGGTGAACGAACCATCCTGCGTGCCCACGGAAATTGCGAAGGTGTTTGCATAGGACACCACCGCGCCGAGGCGGAGAAATCCGACTCCGTCATCGGGTCCCCACGAGATTTCCGGGGCAAGTTGGACACGCCATTTGCCCATCCGCGGAAGGGAATACGATATCCCCGCCGAGAGCGAGGGCATCCCCGTCTCGCGGACGCCGTCATCCCAGAACAGTTGATATGTTGAGATATCGCGGGCGAAAATCCCCACATTCAGCGGTTCAGCGGGCTGCCACAGCATCCCGGCGGACAGCGAAAACCCATAGGCGGACACCGAGGTCAGTTTTTTCCGCACCAATTTCGCCGCGGCGCCGAGGGAAAGTTTCCCGAATTTTTTTGCCCCGGCAAGGGTAAAGGCAAAGGTGTAGTGCCCTTTTTCGTCCACCACTTCCGGGTAGTTCTGCGGGGATATGGGCTGGTCGGGGTCGGCGAGGGATGTGATTTTGATTCCGTCGCCGCTGAGCAGGAACACGCCGGCACCGAGGGAGAAATCATTTGCGGGGATTACCACGCCGCCGCGGGCGAGGTCAACTAACGAGGACCACATATTTGCGCCATACAGCGCCGCGGTTCTGCCGGGGATTTGTGTCATAAGCGCCGGGTTGGATTCAGCGGAAAGTCCGCCCCAGTCAATCACGGTTGAGTTTCCGCCAGCGCCCGCCGGAATTGGCGCCCCCGGCAGAAAAAACTCATCCGACTGGAACGGCGCAGACCACAGCAATCCCGCCATCACAACCAGCACCGCCGCAATTTTGTATTTGATTCTCATATTTCCAATTTTAATGCCCGCAGAGGGGAAAATCAAGGGTTATGTGACAAGTGCCACGATGTAATACGCCGCCGCCGAGAGCACCCACGCCACCGACAGCGACAGCGCCACCGAC
>JAMOPH010000348.1 GCA_027064665.1 bacterium
GATTGCTACGCTGGCGGAGAAAATCCCCGGCGTGGATGTGGATGAGGTTATGCGTGGCGTCGGGCTGGACCATCGGATTTCTCCCCACTATTTCGGCGCAGGACCGGGTTTTGGCGGCTCCTGTTTCCCGAAGGATTTAAGAGCGCTGATTTATTTCGCACGGGAGTGCGGAATTGAGCCTATCCTGCTTGAGTCGGTCCTTGAGCGCAATGTCCGGCAGGCAAGACACATAGTTGATGTGGCAGAGCAAATTCTTGGCGGTTTTGACGGTAAAAGGATAACGATTCTGGGGCTGTCGTTCAAGCCGAACACCGCCGATATGCGTGAGGCGCCGTCCCTGCGGATTATTGAGGAGTTCCGAAAAAGAGGGGCAAAAGATATAATCGCCTACGACCCGGTGGCGATCGCCGAGACGAAAAAAATTATCGGCGATTTGGTGGAGTATGCGTTCTCTGTGGAGCAAGCTCTTTCGGGGTCCGACTTGGCTGTGATTGTGACCGAGTGGGATGAGTTTGTGAACTTGCCCCCGGAGATTTTTGTTGAGAATATGAGAACCCCCGTTGTGATTGACACCCGCAGAATTTACGACCCCGAAGAATTCGGCGGGAAATTGCGCTATTTTGCGGTCGGCAGGGGAGAGGTTTGATGTTCCCAAAAAATTTTGTGAATTTATTGACAAATGCGCCGACAGATTTTATCTTATCGGTCAAATTTGAATCAACATAATGGAGGTTCCGATGGCAGAACAGAGCCGCAAGTCCGGGTCCATCAACCCCGAAAAGCCCAAGGATATGGTGCCCATCTACATTATGGGCAAAAGGTATTTTGTTCCCAAAACCCTTACAATAATGAAGGCGATTGAGTATGCGGGGTATCAACTCAAGCGCGGTGCTGGATGTCGTGCGGGATTCTGCGGCGCCTGCGGAACTGTGTATCGCACCCCGGATTCCTACAAAATCAAGGTCGGTCTTGCCTGCCAGACTGTGGTTGAGCCGGAGATGTATATCGCCCAACTGCCGTTCTACCCCGCGGTGAAAAAGACCTACAATATTGAGGAAATGGAACCCACTGCTGAGGCGGTCTTGGGGATTTATCCCGAGGTCGCCCGGTGTGTTGCCTGCAACACCTGCACCAAGGTCTGTCCGCAGGAACTTGAAGTTATGGATTACATTCAGGAAACTCTCCACGGGAATCTTGACAAGGTCGCCGATCTTTCCTTTGACTGCGTTATGTGCGGGCTGTGTGTTTCTCGCTGTCCTGCGGAAATTCAGCATCCGTTTGTGGCGATTCTGGTGCGCAGGCTTTACAATCATCATCTTGTGCCGCGTTCCCAGCAACTTGCCAAGCGCGTCAAGGAGGTGGAGGAAGGCAAATACGATGCCGAAATCAAATGGCTCAAAAGCCTTCCGCTGGAAAAACTCAAAAAACTCTATTCCACCAGACCCCGCGAGGGAGACCCGGGGGTTGAACTCAAGGACAACAAAATTGATTGGAACGACGAGGTCAAATTTGACTACAGTGGGACCAATCGCTGAGTTTGACAAAAACACAAGGAGAAGAAAATGGAACTGAGGGAGCATCCTCTTTATTCGCCGGAGATGATAGAATCCATCAAAAAGGTTGAGGCAACTCGTCCGCGCCGGGCGGAGGAAGCCCGCCGGGGGTATCGGTTTGAGAAGATGTCACTGGAGGAGGCGGACAAACTTCTGCACCAGTTCCACCCGGACTATATTATGGAGCAAAAGCGCGAACTGCGTGTGGGTCCGTCCAAGGGGGAACTTCTCAACCACGAGGTCGCCGATATCTTTGAGGCACATTCCCGGCTGGCGAAAAAACTTGACGAGTTCTCGGAATTTATCAAGGAACCGGAAATAACCACGGATGTTCTTGTAATCGGTGGTGGAGGCGCCGGCAATGCCGCGGCGTTGATGGCGAGTGAGCACGGCGCCGATGTGGTGATTGCCACAAAACTCCGTCTCGGCGATGCCAACACAATGATGGCGCAGGGCGGAATTCAGGCGGCGGTGACCCCCGTGGATTCCCCCGCGATTCACTACCTTGATGTTATGGGCGGCGGGCATTTCAAAAACGACCCGGACCTTGTTGAGGCGCTGGTCAAGGATGCCCCGTTTGTGATTCAGTGGCTTGAGCGTCTCGGGGTGATGTTTGACAAGGACCCCGATGGGACTATGTGGGTTCAGCACGGCGGCGGCACGAGCCGTATGAGAATGCACTCCTGCCGTGATTACTCCGGCGCTGGAATTATGCGTGTTCTTCGCGATGAGGTCCGCAACCGCCCGGACAAAATAAGGGAAATTGAGTTCTCCCCGGCGGTGGAGCTTATACTCAACGAGAGGGGCGAGTGCATTGGCGCTGTTCTGTTCAACATTGAGACGGAAGAGTATCATGTGGTGTATGCCAAAGCGGTGGTTCTGGCGACCGGCGGGTTTGGGCGGCTTCACATTCAGGGATTCCCGACCACCAACCACTACGGCGCCACCGGTGATGGACTTGTGCTGGGGTATCGTGCCGGCGTGCCGATTCGCTATCTTGGGGCGGTGCAGTATCACCCCACCGGGGCGATTTTCCCCGAGCAGATTGTGGGGCTTTTGATTACGGAGAAAGTCCGTGGTTCCGGCGCCGATGTGCTGAATGTGGATGGCGAGAAATTTGTGTTCCCGCTTGAGCCGAGGGATGTTGAGGCGGCGGCGATTATCCGTGAATGTGCTCCGGTGGAAAAGGGCGGAAGAGGCAAGGGAGTTCGCACTCCTACTGGAAACTACGGTGTCTGGCTTGACGCCCCCCTGATTGACCTGCTCTACGGCGAGGGCACAATTGAGCGCAAACTTCCCGCTATGGTCAGGATGTATCGCCGGTTCGGGATTGATATGACCAAAGAGCCGATTCTGGTCTATCCGACGCTTCACTACCAGAACGGCGGACTGCGGATAAAACCTGACGGTTCCACAAATGTTCCGGGGCTTTATGCCGGCGGCGAGGTCACCGGCGGTGTCCACGGCACGAATCGTCTTATGGGCAATTCGCTTTTGGATGTTGTGGTCTACGGAAGGCGCAGTGGCACATCTGCGGCGCTTTATGCGAAGGAGCAGTTCAGGGATTTCGGCAAGCCCACTCTTCAGCATATTTACGAGTATGAGAAGGAACTTGCCGAGATAGGTGTTCCTGAGGACAAGATAAGCCCTGTGATTTTACCCAATTATGTGCCCGAGCATGTGCGCAAGAAGCAGTTGACCTCCTATTATCAGGGGAATCTCTACTGAGTTATCAACAGGGTTGTGAACATTGTTGATAACTTCGGTTGATAGTCGTTGATAAATTCCGGGGGCGGGTATGAGATTTACACTGGGCGTTGCCCTGATATTGATGGTGGTGGTGGCGTTTTTGCCCGCCGATAGCGGGTATTTTAGGATAAATTCCGGCGGGAAGACTGTTGGAGTCTCCGGATATGAGTTGGCTCCCTCCGGTTTGGGCTGGGATTTTTCCAACTGGACTGTCCTGAAGGTCGGTATCGGGAAGGCGCAGAAGGTGCTCAGGTTTTCGTCCTCTGCCCGGCTGGATTCTTCGTTCCATCTTATGGAATATTCCCTTAAAGTCGGGGACACTGTTGAGATTGAATGCCGATGTGATTCCGCCGGTGTGGAGTGCCGCACTGTGGATATTTCTAAACCGAAGGATATAAAAGGGTTCAAATTAGGCGCGGAAAAATTAAAAAAGCCCGAAAAATCCAGAAGGTCCGAGAATTTTAGCAGGGTTGATGCGGCAAAGGATGTGTTTGTTCTTGACAATTATATGTTCGGGCAGTGGGTGCCCGTTGCGAGGGCGATTGAGTTGAAGCAGGGAAGTGTTAGTTATATAAAGGTTCTAATTCCGCAGTTGAGGCGGGTGGCTGAATTGCGGCTTGGGGTCGGTCATATTGAGAACTATCTTGCCCGCAGGGTGTATCGTGTGGATTTTTCCGGCGAGGGGTTCGGTGGCACTGTCTGGATTGATTCCGTCTCCTCGCAGGTGATAAAAATTGAAACTCAGGACTATGATATTGAGTTTAGTGATTCCTGCCCCGATACCGCGGGGATTTCGTCTATGGATATTGAAATTAAAAAGCCGGCGAGCAAAATAAAGTTTGAGGGGGAAATTAAAAACCCCCTTCGGGTGAAAAAACTTGTTGTGCAGGTCAATTTTGTCGTTGATGGGAAACTTTTGCTGGATAGAAGGTGGCAGAAATTTGACGGAGATGTCCACGGTGATACCATAATTGGGGAAATTGAGATAGATATTGATGAATATAGCGGAAAAAAGAGCGCAAGTTTTGATGAATTGAGACAAATTCCGGATGAATTAGAGAAATTTGTCCGCGAGGAGGCGGATATTCCTGTGAGTGACCATTATATTCGCGGGATTGCCGGGAGATTTTCCGCCGATAATGTGTGGAGATATGTTATTCTGGCAAATCGCTGGATTGCTGATAATATAAAACACAAGGCAGGTCAATCTGATGCCGCGGTCGCCGCGCGAACGAGGATGGGGGACCCTCTTGCGCGGGCACGGCTTTTGGCGGCGGTGCTGCGTTCCCGCGGGATTCCCTGCCGTGTGGTTGGGGGAGTGTATTATTTCGGCGGGGTATGGGTGCCGCACTATTGGAATGAGGTCTGGCTCGGCAAAAAGGTCGGCTGGCGCCCGGTGGACCCTTCAACCGGTGAGGATAGAAATTTCTCGGCAATACACATAACATTGTTTGAAAAAGTGGGAAGTGTAGGCGCGGGAAGTTTGAAAATCAAAAAAGTTAAATTGCGGTAAATGTATTTCAAATTGCTAAAAAATCCTTGATTTTCATCACAATTTGATTATTTTTAATATGATAAGCAAACCTTACGGGTAATATGGACTTAAAAAAGATGTTTTTGTTGGGGATATTGCTTCTGTGTAAACTTGCGTTTAGTCAGTGGGATGTGGAGTGGATTGAGACCTCTTTTTCGGATTTTGCAGATGGTGAATGGGATTTGAGTTTGTATGTTTCTCACCGTGCCAATTTAGAAGGTGACAGTGGTGCTGTGGAGTGGACTCCCCGTTATGATTTGGATCTCAATGGATATCCTGATCTGGTTTCGTCGGACTACGCAGAGGGGGTGCGACGAATTAGAGTATGGTATATGGGTCCGTCGGGTTTGGATAGTTCGCGGTATTTACAGTTTTACGATGCTGGCGGTGCCAATGATATCGCTGATTTAAACTGCGATGGTTATCCTGAGTTGATACAATCTGGTTTTGGCTATAATTTCGTGCTAATATTTTGGAATAATGAGGGGAGATTTGATGATTATGACACAACGATGTTGGGTCCACATAACAATGGTGAGGGAATATATGTGGCGGATTATGATAAAGATGGGTATTTAGATATTGCTTTAACCGATGAAGATGGTTTTAGAATATATTGGGGAAGTGGTGGGGGTGAACACGGGTGGAGATGTGTTGACGATACAATTTTCCTCCTTGGGGGAACACACTATAATATAGAAGCCGCGGACATTGATAGGAATGGTTATCTGGATTTGTTGTCTGTATGTGGTAGATCTTCTAATGGTCCACTTTATATTTTTAGAAATTATGGAGCGAGAATATTTGTGGTGGACTCTGTTATGTTATCAGATGCCGGTTATGGAAGTAGGAAGCACGGTCTTTCAGTAGGGGATATTGATAGGGATGGTGATATAGATGTGATTGCCACAAGTTTTTACTCGAGTTCCGCTGTTGTGGCTGATGTTTTCCTTAATGAAGGTTCCGGAGATTTTACGGATGATATTGTAATAAATCCGGGCGCCTGTCACGGCGGCTGTGATATTCTTGATTTTGACGGCGACGGTTGGTTAGATATTCTATTCTTCAGGGGCATCCCCGGGGGCTATTTAAAAGTGTATTTTAATACCGCTTTATATCCCTGGTTTGATGACGGAACAACAGTTTCCGTTGGACCTTTCCCTGTGGACGCCTCGGGAGGAATAGTAGAAGATATAAACTGTGATGGCTATTTTGATATTTTCGTAGATAATATGGGAGATAATTCCTATGTTTTCTGGGGACCATCATTTAGTGATTATGAAAATTTACCCGTTAGGCAGGATCATCACGGGATGTTTCGTGATCCCGGGAATATAGGTACTAAGGAGCCGAGTGCCTATTATATTAGCAATGTGTTTGATGTGGGGGGGACGGTTTGTCGTGGAGAAGTGAACTGGGTTGCCTATGATTCGCTTGTCTATGATGGTTCGGGGTATTTGCCCTATCCTGTAGGGAGTTATATAGTGATTTTGGGGCGAAGTGGAGATTCGCCCACAATTGATGCCACTTGGACTGACTGGGACACTCTGCGCAATGGCGAGGAATTACCCTCTTCCCTTGTGCTTAAAAGATATTTTCAGTATCAAATTCTCTTCAATTATAGAAATACTGCATATCTCCCTTGGTTAGAAAGCATAGAATTTTCCTTTGATACCTGTGAAACAGATACTAATAGCATAATAGATTCTGTCTGGTTTTCCGAGGAAACAGATTGTAATGACAGTAATATAGTGGAGATTTGTTATATAGTTAGTGGCTCTACTTACATCCAGATTCAGATATCTTCAGATAGTGGTGAAATTTGGTTAGATTTTGGAACAGATTGGTTTTCTACTTTTTTCGATACCGCTGGTGATATTGGGTATGTTGACTCTGGGTTGCATTGTTTTTATTGGGTTATGAGTACAGATTATCCGGGCGTTGAATCGGATGATTGGAGTGTTAGAATTATAAATACAAGTGAAATCTCACAGTTTTATTCCTCCTTGGATTCCCGGGAACCCGATGTTAATATAATTTGTCCAGATTCGGGAGTTATGCCCGGCAATACTATTGAATTGCACTGGAGTGCAAGCGATATGTTTTTAGAAAATGAGAATACTTGCTCTTTAATTGTTTCGTATTGCTCAATGTATGAGGATACTCTTGAATTGTCTGATACTGTATTTGGTGTGGCTGTGGATTCTTCACCTCTATGTAATACGGTCTGTTTTGAAATTTTTGTTAGAGATAGTTTTTGTAATTATGGATATAATAGATGTTGCACTCCTATATTGAACACCCATCTTGCATTACGACTTCTCACTCCCCCTTCTGATTCCATCATCGCCTGCGATGACCAGGAAATTATTTTTAAGGTCCAGTATAATTCTGATTGCCTTCCATTAGATAGCGTAAACACATATCTTATTATAGATAGCACAGACACATTTACGCTGGATTCTATTCAATTAAACTTTGAACCGTCGGATTCTCTTCTTCGTTTTTCGCCAGGTTCCGGGTATTGGCACAGTGGTTATCACTTTTTCCAGATTCATATACAGGATAACTGTGGAAATGCGATAGATTCATTATTTTCCGCCCTGTTTGACACTGAATCTCCCACGGCATATATAGTTGAACCGTCTACCAATGATACTTTTTCGGATTTTCCCCTTCTTATGTCAGGTAATATCCAGCGTATAGTTATTACTGTATCAGATGATATATCCGGTATTCGCCCGGATTCTATCATTTTTGTCGTTTCGGAGGATACTATCCCTTTTCATCATATGAAATATTAGGGGATTCGCTTTTAGTATTCTATCCTATTCGGGAAGGAATACAGTTTTTCCCGGGGGATACCGTGTTAATCTCGCTTCGCCTGTGCGATTTACCGGATATTTGTTCATCTAATTGCGGTCTTTTTCAGTGGAAATTTTTAATAATGCCGCTTTATGGATGTAATCGTTTCCCCAATCCGTTCACACCGAACGGCGATAACATTCACGATTTCGTCTATTTTAGGTTCCCAGATATGGGATATAATGAAGGGAAGATATATTTATATGATGTTCACAATGTGTTAGTAAACACAATAAATGTCCCGTCCGGCGGAAACGCCATTATAAAAGCCGTCTGGGATGGCACCGATATGGACGGCAATCCCGTCCCATCCGGTGTATATCTATATGTAATTGAAGTAGACGGTGAAGTTGTCTG
>JAMOPH010000349.1 GCA_027064665.1 bacterium
TAGAGAATGCACCAGATAATTCGCCGACCAGGACATAATCACGGCATAGTAGGTGGTAATTATAAATCCCACCAATATCGCCAGCCATCCGACCCAGGCGAAATTTTTGTTCACCTTGCCGAGTGCCACCGGTGCCGAACCGCCGATGCGCTGTCCGAGGGCGAACTCAAGTATCAAAAGCGGAATACCCGCAACAAAAAGCGCCACAAGGTATGCCACCAGAAACGCTCCACCGCCGTATTTGTAGCAGATGAACGGGAAACGCCATATATTCCCCAGCCCGATGGCTGAACCTATCGCCGCAAGAACAAACGCAGTCCTGCTGTCCCAATAGACTTTCTCTCCAAGCGCCATAGGTCCTCCCGGTTTTTTGTTTCAATTTAATCACCGCCACCGCCGATTGTCAAAGACAAAAATGGGGCGTTATTTTCTCCCACGATGCAGAAACTCAAAGACTTTCTCCGCCAGTGGGGCGGCATCGGTGTAGCCTGTGGCATCAACCAAAAACACGACCACGGCGTATTCTGGCTTGCCCCCGGCGGGGCAATATCCGGCGAACCATCCACAGGTGATGGCAGGATTTTCGGGAAGCGGCGCAGTCCCGGTCTTCCCGGCAACCGAAAGACTGTCCGGGAATATCCCCGCACATATTCCGGTCGTCGTAACTCTGCGCAGTCCCTTCCGTATTATCCCCCACTCCGAATCGTCGGAAAGGCGGATTTTATCGTATCTCTCACGCTCAAAATCGGGGAGTTCCCCAGCGGTTGCCACGGCGGTTATCATCCGCAGAACGCTTTTCGGCGAGACCAGAACCCCGGTCAAGCCCACGGCGAAGCGATAGGGGAAATCCGCCCCATCCTCACGGTAGAACTCCGCAAAATATGGACTTTGGGGAATATCAAAAAATATCTTTGCCACATTTTCTATTCTGGCGATACTCACTCCCCGGTCAATCAGCGAGTAGAAATAGAAACTGCAGGATTTGCCTATGGCATCCACGAGGTCAATTTTTCCGTGTCCGGGGCGCCAGGAGCAAGGAAGCCGTTCGCCGTCGGGGATTTCATACCAATAAGTGCATTTCACCTGCTGGCGGGGGTCTATTCCCTGCTCAAGCGCCGCAACCGCAGTTATAATTTTGAACACCGAACCCGGTGGGAATTTCTGTGTCCCGGACAAAATCGCACTGTCTCCCACAGCGCAGATTATTTTCGGCGCCGAAAGGTCTGCCACATAAATCGCCCCGGATTTGCCCTCAAGCAGTGCCCCACAGAAATCGGACAGAGATTGACCGCGAAAATCCTCGCCCCCGGCGGCGGCAAACAGCACAAGCGCCAATGTTATCCCCCACCTCACAGGAAAAATTTAACAAAAATGTTTGCCCTCACCAGAAAATTTGAATATCGTTATTTGTTTTAATCCAAAACAAGGAGAGGTGGGATGATAATCCTGATTCTCAATTCAGGCAGTTCGTCGGTGAAATATCAACTCTGGGATACCGGCGGCGATGGGATGCTCGCCAAGGGGCTCGTCTCCCGCATAGGAATTGACAATCCGCTTCTGACCCACACCGCCCGGGGCAAAAAGTATGAGTTCAGCCCCGGGGGAATTATAGACCACAACACCGCAGTAAAACTTGCCCTTGATGCCCTCGTCCATCCGGAACACGGCGTGATTGAGTCAGTGGAGCAGATTGAGGCGGTGGGGCACCGTGTGGTGCACGGCGGCGAGGAGTTCTCCGGGTCTGCCCTCATCACCGATGAGGTAATCGCTGCAATTGAACGATGTATCCCCCTTGCGCCGCTGCACAATCCGCCGAACCTTATGGGAATCAAAGCCTGCCTCAAACTTATGCCCGGAGTGCCGCAGGTGGCGGTCTTTGACACCGCATTCCACCAGACTATGGAACCCCACGCATATATGTATGCCCTTCCCTATGAACTGTATGAGAAATACAAAATCCGGCGCTACGGTTTTCACGGGACAAGCCACTACTATGTGGCGCATCAGGCGGCGGAGATGGTCGGCAAGCCGATTGAAGAACTGCGCATAATCACGGCGCATCTGGGCAACGGCGCCTCAATGACGGCGGTCAAATTCGGCAAATCCGTGGACACCTCAATGGGATTCACCCCCCTTGAGGGGCTGGTTATGGGCACCCGCACCGGCGATATGGACCCCGCAATCGTTATGTTCGTGATGAAGGAACTGGGACTCTCCCCCGATGAGGCAAACAACTATTTCAACAAAAAGTGCGGCTTGCTTGGGCTTTCGGGCAGGTCCAACGATTTGCGGGATGTGCTTGAGGGCGCCGAAAACGGCGACCCACGATGCCAACTCGCCCTTGATGTCTACTCCTACCGCATCAAAAAATACATCGGCGCCTATGCCGCCGCTATGGGCGGTGTGGATGTTCTGGTGTTCACCGCCGGCGTGGGCGAAAACTCCCCATATATCCGCCAGCGCTCAACAGAGGGGCTTGGATTTTTGGGAATCAAAATTGACCCAGCGAAAAACGAACAGGCAGTCGGCATAAAGATGGACATCTCCGCCCCGGATGCTACGGTGCGCACACTCGTAATCCCCACAAACGAGGAACTGGTCATCGCCACAGAGACCGAAAGACTCGTAAAACAATAAACGGGGGCAACCCTTTTTGAAAAAAGGGCTTTCCCCCGCACCCCCTTCCTAAAAACTTTTTGGGTCGGCGCTTGAAAATCGCAGATTTTCAAGCGCCGAAAAGTTTTTTTAGGAACGGTGTGAGAGAGAAACCGCTATGCCACTTCCATAGCGTTTTGGGGATTCCCTTTTGGGCTCGGCGAAATCTATGATTTCGGCGAGCCCAAAATCCCAAAATTCTTTGGAAAGGGGTGCGGGGGAAACCTTTCTTTTAAGAAAGGTTTCCCCCGCCAACCACCAAAACGGTTGCGAACCGCACAAATACGGGTTAAATTCGGGTAATTGCGAAGGGAGGCATATTATGATGAAATCCGAGGAAATCAGGCAGAAATTTTTAGATTACTTCAAAAATCTGGACCACACCATAGTGCCGTCGTCGCCGGTGGTGCCGATAGATGACCCCACGCTTCTGTTCACCAACGCGGGGATGAACCAGTTTAAGGACATTTTCATCGGCAGGACTGCGTGTCCCTACAATCCCCCGCGGGCAGCGTCGGTGCAAAAGTGCATCCGCGTGTCGGGAAAACACAACGACCTTGAGGAGGTCGGGCGCGACGGCTGGCACCACACCTTCTTTGAGATGCTTGGCAACTGGTCCTTCGGCGACTACTTCAAAAAAGAGGCGATTGTCTGGGCGTGGGAACTTCTGACCAAACACTATGGACTTCCCCCGGAGCGCCTCTGGGCGGCAGTCCACGAAAACGACGACGAATCCGCGGAAATCTGGGAGAAAGTGGTCGGGCTTCCGCCGGAAAAAATCGCCCGCTGTGGCGACAAGGATAATTTCTGGGAGATGGCGGACACCGGTCCGTGCGGTCCCACCACGGAAATCCACTACGACTGGGGCGAGGAAATTGACCCCGATGGCTTGCCGAACTCCTCCGAGCGGTTCGTTGAGGTATGGAACATCGTGTTTATGCAGTATTTTCGCAATCCCGACGGGAGTCTGGACCCCCTTCCGGCGAAAAATGTTGACACCGGGATGGGCTTTGAGCGTTTGGTGGCTATTTTGCAGGGCACCCGGGACAACTACCGCACCGATATTTTTGCGCCCCTGCTGGACAAAATCGCCGAAATCAGCGGGCACGACTACGACGAGGGCGGGGAAATCACCGTGGCGTTCCGCGTTCTGGCGGACCACATCCGCGCGCTGGCGTTCGCCATCGCCGACGGCGCAATCCCCGGAAGCACAGGACGCGGCTATGTCCTGCGGAGAATCCTTCGCCGGGCGGCGAGGTTCTCGCGCGTGTTAGGCGTCCACGAGCCTATCCTTTGGAGACTGGTCACCCCGCTGGTGGACAAGATGGGGTCGGTCTATCCCGAACTGGTCCAGAGGGCGCAGATGATTTCGCAGGTGATAAAGTCCGAGGAGGAGCGCTTCGGCAAAACCCTTGACTTTGGGATTGAACTGTTTGAGAAAATCGCCGACGAACTTGAGGCGAAGGGCGAAAAAGTAATCCCCGGCGAGTCGGCGTTTCTGCTTTATGACACCTACGGTTTCCCGCTGGATTTGACGCAGTTGATGGCGCGCGAGCGGGGTCTTGAGGTTGATGTTGAGGGTTTTGAGCAACTGATGGAGCAACAGCGCGAACGGGCGCGTTCCGCCGGCACCTTTGAGGTGGAACACCGCCAAAAGGGAAAATGGCTCCAAATTACCCCCGGCGAGGACAGTCATAAACTGTGCTACCAGACCGAGTCCGCCGAGTCGGAGATTCGGATGGTGCGCCCCGGCGAGAACGGCAGAGTTGAGGTGGTTCTGGCAGAAACCCCATTCTATGCCGAGTCCGGCGGGCAGGTTGGCGACACCGGCACGATAAAAGGGGAAAATTTTGTCCTGCGGGTTGAGGACACCCAGCCCGAGGGCACGCACATTGTGCACATCTGCCGGGTTGAGAGCGAGGATATCCCCTTTGAGCGGCTGGTGGAAATTTTCCGGGAAAATCCGCGGGTTTTCGCCGAGGTGGACCACGAGCGCCGCTGGGCAATCCGCAAGAACCACACCGCGACACATCTGCTTCACAGCGCCCTGCGCAAAGTCTTTGGCGAGCATATTCGGCAGGCGGGTTCGCTTGTCGCCCCGGACCGCCTTCGCTTTGACTACACCCACTACGAACAGCCCTCGCCGGAGCAACTTGAGCGAGTTGAGCGCCTCGTCAACGAGGTGGTTCAGCGGGACATTCCCGTGGAGACAAAAATCACCACCTATCAAGAAGCGGTCAAAGAGGGCGCGATGGCGCTTTTCGGTGAGAAATATGGCGAACAGGTCAGAATGGTGGTCGTTGGGGATTTCTCCAAGGAACTTTGCGGCGGGACACATCTTTCCCGCACCGGCGAGATAGGGCTGTTTCTGATAACGCACGAGGAAAACATCGGCTCGGGGATGCGCCGAATTGAGGCACTCACCGGGATGGCTGCGGTGGAGTATGTTCTGGGACTCCGCCGCAACTGGCGAAAAGTTGAGGAACATCTTGCCGCGACGGGCGAGGGAGTTTTCTCAAAGATTGACAAACTTTTCGCGGATTTGGAGGAACTCAAAAAACTCCGCCAGCAACTTGCCCGCGGCAAGGCATCGGATATCGCGGAGCAGTTGTTCGCTGAGGCGGAGCGTGTCGGCGATTCGCGGGTGGTGGTGGCGAAAGTTGAGGTCTCCTCGCGGGATGAGTTGTTCAAGATAATGGAGAGTCTGGAGAAGAAGATTCCGTCGGGGGTGATTCTGTTAGGCGCCGTGGTTGACGGCGGGAAAGTAGCGTTTGGTTGCAGTGTCACCCCGGATGTGATAAAAAACTTCGGTCTGAAGGCTGGGGACATAGTGCGCGAGGTGGCGAAAATCGCCGGTGGGGGCGGCGGCGGTCGCCCCGATTTCGCCCAGGCAGGCGGCAAAAACCCCGAGAAACTGGATGAGGCGCTTGAGTTGGGCAGGAAACTTATATTGGAAAAGTTAAAGGGATAAATTCGATGAAACGCAGAGAACTTATCAGTTTTGCCGCGCTGTTTGCGATAGTTTTTGCATCTCGGCTTCCCTTTCTCTCGCCGGGCTTTGGCACGGATGAGGACGCCTGGTGGACAATAAAGGCGGCAAGGGATTTGGCAACCACAGGAGCGTATCACTATTCAAGAAAGCCGGGTTTTCCGGTGTTAGAGTATGTGTATTCCTGGATTTGGGACAAAAATCCGGTCATATTAAATGGGATAACTGCGCTATTTAGTGCGGTTGCGGTGCTATTTTTTGCGCTATCAGTGAGAAAACATCGCATAGGTTCGCCATTTTGGGCGGGATTAATGTTGGCTTTCTCGCCTGTGGTATATATAGCGAGTACAACAACTATGGATTATATGTGGGCGATGGCGTTTATTATGGTTTCCTATTACCTTCTAATAAACAGAAGATATATGCTCTCTGCGTTATTTCTTGGAATTGCGACGGGATGTCGTATCACCTCTGCCGTTATGATGTTTCCATTTATAATAACAATTCTCGCAATCGAAAAAGAGAAAAAACACTGGATTTACCAATCACTCATATTTGCCAGTATAGTTCTAATCGTAGGAGTCATATTTTACTACCCCATATATACAATATACAACAAAGAAATGTTCAAATTTCCGCTTGGCGGTAGACCAATACCAAAAGAATTAAGCCAACTATTTGGCAACCTGGGATTTACAGCAATACTTCTCTCTATTTTTATTTCCGTAATCATCCCCCAAAAAAATAATCATAAAAGAATAACAGAAAAAGTACCTAAAAAATACGGCAAAATATGGCTAATGATAGTTATAATTTACACAATCCTTTACCTTGATATGCCCCATGAACCCGGATATCTAATTCCTGCATTGCCTTTTGCTATTATGTTCATTCTGCCGCTCACCAATAAAAATCTGTTTAAACTTGCCACCTTGTGCGTAATAGTTTCGTCTTTTGTAGACATATACCCCAATGGTATATCCGATGGACACTTACTCGTGGACCACAAAAATCGTGTTAAAACTATATCTTATACCAATAAACTGATAAAATACTGCAAAAATAACATACAAAATGCCGTGATTATAACAAACTATTACACTGCACCGTTAGATATCCTCGGAAGTAATCTCGCTAAAACTAAAAAAATCATCTTTAAATATAAACTAACCAGTGAACAAGCCCCTCTCTTTAAATCCACAGGTTACACGATATACTATCTACCGAGTATAAAGAGCAACCTTAAATCTTATCAGTTGGATAAATTCAGCCGCCCCCTTCCATTGCCGCAATCAAAAAATTGACACCTTTTGCCTCCCGTAAAAGCCAAAGGTTCGTTTCTTGCCTTGCTACCTCTCGTTAAAGTTTATGACTTGACAAAACAAAATTTCAAATCTAAATTTATTAAACTGAAAAGGAGGATATTGATGAAAATAAAGGCAATACTTTTGGGACTTTTCCTCGTCGGAATCATCTATGCCCAGGCGCCGATGATTGGCACAATTTCGCCCACCAGCGGCGCGCAGGGCGAGAATTTGGTGGTCACTGTTTTCGGAAGCGGCTTTGTGTCCACGCCGACCGCCGATTTCGGCGCCGGAATAACCGTGACCTCGGTGACCTATTTTACCCCATCCCTGATAAATGTCAGTATCTCAATATCCCCTACGGCGCCGCTGGGTCCAAGGGATGTAATCATAACAAATCCCGGCGGAGACGCCGACACGGCATTTGGCGCCTTCACCGTCGTCGCAGAAACCGACCCGCCAACCGCCACGATGATTTTCCCGCCGGTGTGCAACACCGTTATCTCCTGCCGCGATACATTCATCATAGTCCGCCTTCAGGATGAAAACGGAATAGAGGATTCCACCCTTCAGGTTAGCGTCAACGGCATAACATACACCTACACTGACCCCGAGGTCATACTTTTGGGGGATTCTCTGCTGTATTTTATGCCTTCCCCGTGGTTCGGGCACGGCGACACCGTTGATTTTCAGATTCTGCGGGTGGCGGACACCTTCGGCAATGTCGCCACTATGCCTCTTACCTGCCGATTTTTCGTTGACACTATGCCGCCTCAGTTGAGCGAACCCGTGCCCCCTATGGGCGCAAGTGTCCGCGATTTGACTCCGGTCATTGAAATCCCCCTCACCGATGATATCGCGGGAGTGGACAGCACCTCTTTTGTTGTGACCATCATCACTCCAGATGGCGACACGCTGGAATACCGCTGGGGGGATTTCTCCCTCACCTGGCGTGATGACACATTGGTGTGGAACTCTGCCGCCGCCGGACTGAGTTTTGAAGAAGACGACACTATGTGGATTTGCCTTAGCGCAGCAGACCTCGT
>JAMOPH010000350.1 GCA_027064665.1 bacterium
TCTGCACGACAGGTTCCCGCCGCTGACCGGAGAAGAGGCACAGGATACTTTCGCAATTCACCCGTGGGACACCACCGTGACGATTGAGGGCGACCTTGCCCACGCCCACGACGGCTGGTGCCCCGGCGCCGACAGCACCTACGGCGACGACCTTCCCGAAAAATTGGGCGCCACACACCTGACACTGCGGGTAATCTGGCACGGGCACGGATATGAGGGACTCGTCCCCATCAACGAGGGCGCGACGCTGGTCAACGAGGAGATTTTCGGCGGGTCGCCGTGGGTTCAGTGGACTCACGCACTCTTAGCCGAAGCCCGCGGAAACAACATCAGTATCTGGAACCGCAATGTGACCCCTACTGTGGTGTCGCTGTATCCCGACACGATTTTCCTGCGCTACAAAATCACCGACTGGAACGAACCCCACCACTTTGACGAGTATTTTGACCCCTATGTGGTGTCCAAATCTGACGGCGCGATGAACATAACTGTGCGGGTCGGCGGGAAAGAGCCCGCCTCGCTGTTTGACCCGGATATCACGATGAGGGCGCGGGTGGATGTTCATAACGATTCCCGCTCGGTGAACAACATCGCCTCGTTTGACGACACAATATGGACGAATATCGGCTATGCGCAGAACTTTGTCGGTCCGGTGACGACAATTATTGTCGAGGTTGACAACGCCAGCGGGCAGGTGTGGGACGACCTGAACTGCCGGGTGGACCTCTCGGATTTGGGCGGAAGTTATGAGGTTTTCTGGTATGGGGTGTATCCTCGCCCATTTGTGCCGGCGCACTACGATGAATCCACGGGCGAGTGGGTTCCCGGCGATGACCCGCGCACTTTCCACGCGGGATGGCGCTTCAACCCCTCAGAGCGCGAGGTCCTCTTTCAGTTCGGCAACCCCGATGGCTCGGTCACAATTCCCGAGGTCCAGTCCTCGCGGAGAGTATATTTTGTGTTCCACATCGTGCTTGACGAGAACCTTCCGGTTGGGGTGTATGATGTGCCGGTGTTCATCAGCGGGACACAGCGGGAGTATGAGGCGCCAGTGGGCTCGGGTATGTCTTTTGCCGACAGCATCACCGCCAGATTAGCCGCGGTAAACTGGAGCGGGACCGCCGAGCCGTCGTTCCTCATCGGGCAGGCAGAATTAGAGCAATTTGTGGATTCGCTTGAGGATTATGTCTATGCGCCGACACCGGTTGAGGCGGTGTGGAGTTGGTCCCAGCCCGACCCGGCGTATATTGATTCGGGAATTTACAATCCCCTCAGTGGAGATTTCGCCGAGGGCGTGCTGAGACTGTTCCCGCCGGCGGAATTTGCGGAATTTCCGCCGTCGCCATCGCACAAAACCGTGTGGCTTATGGTCCGCGCGGTGATTGATGCCCCCTACGGCTCGGACGACCTGCTCATTTCGGAGTATCCGGTGCTGGAGTATCGGGACATTCTTGGAATTGAGCGCACGGTCAACGGCAAACAGCAGACAATCTCCAGCCGGGGTCCGGCGGTTATGCCCAAAAAAGTAGTCAGCGTGGTCAACGGCGACACCGTGGGCGAGGACGGATATTATGTCCTCAATCAGGGGGACAACGAGATGATAATCAATCTGGTCGCCGCAAATGTGGGCAACGATGTGGCGGTCACGCCGAAGTTCTATGTCCAGATTGGAAAAGACGCCTACTTTGACGGAATAGACAGTTCCTACACCTTCTCCTACGATGTGGACTCGCGGGTGGTTGAGATTGATGTCCCGGATATTTTCCCCGGCGAGCAGAGGATAATTCCGCTGTGGCTTGCGGTCCCCACCACTGGAACCGACAGTGTGCTTGAGTTGTGCTATGCGTTTACCGCGGATTTCTGGGGTCTTGCCGACGGCGAGGGTTTGATGAGAGTCTCGGTGGATGATTCTGACCGCCGCAGGTTCACCGAGGTTGACCCCGAAACCCTTTACTACGGCGCAAATCTGTTCATCTCCGACGACGATGTGGCGCTTTCGGACCCCACGCCCGATATCGGCGACGAAATCACTATCTCTGCCACGGTGCACTTTGAGGGCAACACCAAGTTTGAAAACATCCCCGTGCGGCTGATTGACGAGAAGGGCAACGCGGTCGCCGAGGATTTCATAATCCCGCGGATGACCCCCAGCCCGGACTCAATATACCTCGTCCAGTTTGCGCACACGGTGGCGGACTACTACGAAAAACTTTTCGTTGTGGCAGACCCCGACTCCCAGTTCGGCGAGATAAAAGAGACCGACAATGTGGCGACGGTGGAAATCATCACCGGCAAGGGCGACCCGATTCGCGATGTGGTCAACTATCCCAATCCGTTCAAGAACTACACCGAGTTCGTCTACACTCTGACGCATCCGGTCAAATCGGTGAAGATAAAGGTGTTCACGCTTCGCGGCAGGCTGATAAAGGAATTTGACGGACCCACCGATGCGGGATATCATTCGGTCGGCTGGGACGGAATTGACGCCGACGGCGACCCAATTGGCAACGGGAGTTATATCTACAAGATTATAGTGAAGGACAACGACGGGAAAAAATACACGGTGCAGTCTGTCGCGGTGCGGATGAGGTGAAGCGAATCCGCACGGCATCGGTCAGTCCGGCGGAGCCCGCGCCGATACACATCCCCCTCTCAGCAAGTGAGAGGGGGATTTTTTGCCTATGCATAGGACAAACCACTTTTGCCGAAATAATTTCTTGTCTTGCCCGGGGTTTTGGTTAAAATAAAACAATGTTCGCTTTCAAGGGGGAGCAGGTGAAAAGATGGATTTATATTCTGGTTCTTGTCGCCGTGGTTATTGCGTTTTTCGGCAGTTTTTTGACCTCGGGGTCGGATAAATTCATTTTCGGCACCGATTATGTGGACATAGGACATTTCAGCGTCAAATTTTTTCACGATTATTTTCACAAGTTCGGGCGGTATCCGCTGTGGGAACCCCATCTTCACGGCGGGATGCCGTTTATTGAGGGGATGCACGGTTCTATATTTTTCCCTCTTGCGGTGCCGCTGAGACTGCTTCTGCCGCCTCACCGCGCCTGGGGATACGGATATGTTCTGTATATGCTCATCGCCGGGCTTTCTATGTTTCTGCTTCTGCGGTTCTACAAACTCAAGGACGGCGCCGCATTTCTGGGCGCGCTGACATTTATGCTCTCCCCGGTGCTGATTTCCTTCATCTACGCCGGGCACGACGGAAGAATGTCGGTGATTGCAATACTCCCCTTTATGGTGTGGCTATTAGAGCGCGCGATGGCTCGCAGGAGATTGATTGATTTCCTCTGGTTTGCGCTGGGCTATGCCTTCTATGTTCTGACGGTCCATCTGCAGATGGTCTATTTTGCCTCGTGGCTTTTGGGAGCGCTGTTTGTGTTCAGGCTGGTGCGCGGGATTGTGAAAAAGGAATACTCCACCGGCGTGGGCGCAAAAATTCTTGCGATGTTCGTCTTCGCGCTGGTGCTGGCGGTGGGGATGACCGCATTCCAGATTTACCCGCCGTATTATTATCTCGGGCATTATTCCGTCAGAACAGAAAAGACCGAGGGTGAAAAGGGGATAGAATTCTCCAACACCTGGCGGATGAACCTTGAGGATTTGGTTTCCGCCGTATATCCCGATTTCGTGGGGGTGGACCTTCCCGAGCGAGGCACCTACTGGGGCAGAAATGTTTTCCGGATAAACTCGCACTATCTGGGAATTCTGGCGATAATTCTGGCGTTGGCGGCGCTTTTCGCTCTGCGGGAACCTCTGCTCAAATTTTTAGCGGGGTTCTCGCTTTTTGCGATAACCTACGCTCTCGGCACGCAGACACCGCTGTTCTACATATATTACTATCTCATCCCGGGGGTCAAAAAGTTCCGGGGACCGGAAATGCTGTTCTTCACGGTGGCGTTCTCGGTGGCTGTGGGGATGGCGTTTGCGGTGGATGCGGTTCTGCGTTCGGGCGAGGAAAAGAAATCCCGGGGCAAAAAATCCTCGCCCAGCCCGATTGGGAAATATATCCTCTGGACTGCGCTGGCTGCCACCGCCGGGATGCTGATACTGACGGTTGTGGGCAAGCCGCTGGCTGCGTGGTGGCTCAAAACTGCGCCGAACTACGCCGGCGTGGATATACAGCACAAACTTGCGGCGCTGGGCAGGAATTTCCCGATTTTCCTCAAAAGCGGATGGCTGGCGACAGTTCTGGCGTGGATAGGCGTCGGAATTCTGCTCTGGCGCGCAAAAACCCCAAAACTTGCCAACTATGCCGTGGTGCTTGTGGTGGGAATCGTGCTTTTAGTGGACCTGTGGCGAATCTCAAAGCCGTTCGTCAAAATTGACGATATCAACCGATATTTCAGCGACTCGGATCTGGTGGAGACCCTCAAATCCCGCCAGTCCGCCGAGGGACCGTTCAGGACCTTCGCCCTCCCGCAGACGGTTTCATACACATATTTGGGCTCCTTCGGGCTGGATGCCCTAACGCTTTCCGAACTGCACGGGAACCAACTTCGCTGGTATGACGAGTTCACCGGACGGCATCAGGCAAGGCAGAATGTGGTGCTGTATCAGTCGTTCAGGGATATTTTGAATGTGCGGTATCTGGTTGCGCCTCAGCAGATGAACCTTCCGGGACACAGTTTTGTCGGGATGACCTCAAAGGGGTATCTGTATCGTTCGGAGTTAGGCTTTCCGAGGGCGAGGTCGTTTTTCCGGTGGGAGACTGCGTCGCACGACGGGGCGCTTGCCCGCCTGAAGGACCCATTGTTCCAGACCGACAGTCTGACCAACTACCGCACCACGCTGATTGTTGAGGGCGAACCGCCTTTTGCGATGCCGCAAATCCCCGACAGTCTGGCAGGTGGATTTACCGAGGGAAAAATCCTCAACGACGAATGCGACCGCTTTGATGTGAGGATAAATATGCCCTACGATGGGCTTTTGTTCGTGTCGGTCAACTGGTATCCCGAGTGGCGAGCCACGGAAAACGGCGAGGAACTGCCGATTTACCGTGCGGACTATTCATTTATGGCGGTTCCGCTGCGCAGAGGAGAACACACGGTGCACTTTGAGTATGAGGGGAGACTGGTGAAAAAGAGTGTGAGGGTGAGCGAAGTATTTTTTGTTTTGACAATAGCGTTATTGGTTGCAACGGTTTTACTCAATCGCAGAAGGGGATAAATTTATGAAGGACATAAGGCGCTATTATGAAGAAAAATACTTTGATCAGGATTTTTCGCCGCAGGAGAAATTCAAGCAGTACACCAAAATAGAAGCGCTGAAGGATTTTTCCAAGAAAAGTGGAATAAAAGGGTTTGGCATAGTAGTGGGAGTTGGACGAGGTGCTGATCTTGAGGTCGCCCCTGACGGGGCAGTGGCGTTAGATCTACCGTTTACTTACCTACCACTGGTTAAAAAATCTTTTCCTGATGCATTAGTTGTCCAAGGTGATGGAACAATGCTTCCGTTTAAGGACGAAGTTTTTGATTGGGTGGTGTGTAGTGAAGTTATAGAGCATGTGCCGGATAGGGATAGTATGCTCAGGGAGTTCTGGCGTGTTTTGAAGCCAGATGGGGTTTTGATTCTGACTACTCCTAATTGGATAAACTGGTTTGGACTTTTTAGAAAAATCGCCGAGTTGGTTTCAGGACGGCAAGTTCATGCGAACGACCAACCTATAGATAACTGGACCACAGCTTGGGCATTGAAAAAGGAGTTATCTAAGTATTTTGATGTGTTCAAACTTTCTGGATGGTGGTATTTCCCGCCTATAGGTAGGGGTAAATTTCAACTTTTCCCCGCTTTTTTTGCGAAACTGTGGCAAATATTGATGCCGCTTGAATACTTATGTAGAAAAATTCTGCCCTGGTTTGGGCATTCTATTTTTATTGCCGCTAAACCCAAGAAGAACAAATGAAAATTAAGCGAAAAATCCTTAACATTGTGGGTATTGTTATTTCCATCATCATATTACTTTTAATATTCAAACGGATTTTCAGGAATTACTCACAGATTAGGGGTTCCCTTGAACAGGCAAATTGGTGGTTAGTATTATTAGGAATTGGTTTCATGCTAATAGGTGAGGTGTTTGTAGTACTGATGTGGAGAAGTTTTATGTATCATCTCTATAATCAAAGAATTTCCATTAGTAAATCTTTAGTTTTGATGTTTTTGCCAAATGTGACAAGATATATCCCGGGGAAAATATGGTTTGTTTTCGGCATATCATATCTATCTTCGTTATGGAACATCAATACCACATCCGCTCTGACAGTTACCCTGATGACTCAAATTATGATATTACTAACATCAGTAATATTTGGGGTGGTTACCTTAGGTATTGCAGGGTTTTCACGATTTAACTGGTATTTATACTTATTACTGATACCAATATTGGTTTTTATTTTCTCTCCATCTTGGCTACACAAATTAATAGATTTTGGGCTTAACATTGTGAGGAAAGAAAAACATATTTCACATATACCTAAGATCTCGCTGAATGCGGTCGTAACTGGAGTAATATACGGGTTACTGTTATGGTTTTTTATAGGAATAGGGATGGTAATATCTAGCAAGGGCATTTATAACTCGATAAGTTTCAAAGATTTTCCTGCTATTGCTGGGGCGTTTTCCACCTCTTATTTTTTAGGGTATGTAAGTTTTATAACTCCGGCTGGGCTTGGCGTCAGAGAAGGCGCATTTATAATTTTACTTCCTCCTCACATTCCATCCGCCCATAAAGGAGTTTTGTCCATTGCTTCAAGACTATGGTTGACGATTATGGAAATCATTATATTTTTGATCGCAGGGATTATATTAAAACTTGAGTCAAAAACATCTTCTCCACCTACTCCACCTGTTCCACACGATGGAGGAACAAAATGACTCCAAGAACCAAAATTCTACACATTGCTACAGCTTTTGCCACCGATGAATCATCCACTATAACGCCATGGCTGACAAAACTAATAGTTTCCCAGAGAGAACTTGGGATTGACGCCCGAGTATTTGCGTCCTCTTATAAAGGATTGGGTGACAATAGTGTCTTCGGAATCCCTGTATATAGATTCAGATATTCTCCAAAATCTATTGAAAATCTGGCTTACGAGACTCCAATATATGAAGTTATCAGGAGAAACCCGATTAGATATTTACAAATACCTCTATTTTTTCTTGGCGGTTTAATAAAAGCGCACAAAATCCGATGGAGACCTGATATACTCCACATTCATTGGCCCATCCCTCTGGCAATTTTCGCTAATTCCTTCAAAAATACACCTTTTGTGTTCCATTATCACCAATCCGAACTGTCTCTTGCTAGGAAATTTGGATTTATTAAGAGTATCTTTGAACCCAAAATAAGAAAAGCCAAAGTTAATATGTGCAATTCATACTTTACTCTGGAAAAATTCAAACAAATGTTTCCCGATATCCCGGCTCAAATTGTCCCGATGCCCATTTCTATCGATTTGCCAGACCGCTTTATTCCCGAGGATGAGAAGGAAAATGTCATCCTATTCGTCGGCAGGATGATAAACTGGAAGGGCGGGCATATTCTAATCCAAGCCGCCAAGATACTAAAAGATGAGGGGATAGATATAAAACTCCGAATGGTCGGTGACGGCGCCGACAGACCTCAATGGGAAAATCTCGCCCGTTCCCTTGGGGTAAACGCCGAATTCACCGGCTATCTATTCGGCGAAAAACTTATAGAACAATACAAAAAAGCCCTAATTTTCGCACTACCATCTCTCGGTGACCCCAAAGTGTGGGTGGAAAGTTTGGGTGTTGTCCTGTTAGAGGCAATGATATACGGCAATCCCGTAATAGCATCTAATATGGGCGGTCCGGTTGAGATAGTAAAAAATAGTCAAGCAGGTCTTCTGTTTGAACCCGGAAATCCAAAAGACCTCGCAGAAAAATTAAAAACACTTATTACTAATGATAAACTTCGTAAACAAATGGCTCGCAGGGGT
>JAMOPH010000351.1 GCA_027064665.1 bacterium
AAAAAAACGATAGCCATTATGCGCCTGCACATAATACCCTCCCTTTTACTTTACGAAGTTTCAAATCAAATAATAAGAAGATAAAAGTTGTCTGTCAAGTGATAATTATAATCTTTTGAGAGATAGGGGAATATAATGATTATTCCCATTTGCCGACTGTCGCCCAGCGCATAGAAAGGAAATACGGGATGATGAGAACCCCCTGCGCCACAAGTCCGCCGAAAAGCGCCCACCACAGACCGACCGGTCCCAAGTGGCGCGACAGAAACACCGCCAGCGGCAACTGAACCAGATACAATGAGGCAAGATGGAACCACAGCGCCGGCAGAGTGTGCCCCGCCCCGTTGACCGCACGAATTATCACCGCACCAATCGCATAAAGCGGATACGAAAGCGGAACTATGTGAAGGTAGGCAATACCCAGGGCGAGGACATCGGCGGAATCCGAGAATGCACCGAAAATGTGCCGGGCGAAAAGATAATACAAAATCCCGAGGGAAATTATATAAATCTCATAGACTTTTACTGCGAAAATCACGCCCTGTTTCGCCCGGTGGCGTTTTCCGGCGCCCAAATTCTGTCCCACAAAGGTAGCGACGGCATTTCCCAGAGCAAACCCCGGCAGAAGCGCCATCATATTCAGGCGAATTCCTATGGTATATGCGGCGGTTGCGGCGACACCGAACCCTGCGGCGAGTCTCATCATAATAAAGCCCATCAGGTTTGCAGCGAGAGTCTGCCCACCGCCGGGCACACCGATGCGGAAAAATCTTTTAATCTTGTCCACATCGGTGCGGAAATTGGTAAGATGGAGTTTGAACGCGTTGACACCGCGGACCAAGACCAAAAACCCTGCTGCGGCGGCGATAAATCGCGACAGCACAGTGGCAAATGCCGCACCGTTTATTTCCCACCGGGGGAAAATCCATATCCCGAAAATAAAAAGCGGGTCCAGAATTATATTCAGCACCGCCGCGGCGACTGTTATAATCATAGGTGTGCGGGCATCTCCCGCCCCCTGAAGAATGGCGTTTATCACGAACACGAACACCACCGAGAAACTTCCCGCCAGCATAATACGCAGGTATCCTGTGGCATCGGAGAGCACCTGCCCCTTGGCGCCCATCAACTGCAGGACAATTTTCGCCAGCGGCACACCGGTGATAACCAACCCTAACCACAGCACTATTCCGATTATGAACGACGCCACAGCGGAACTGTGCGCCTGCTCAAAGTCCTTTGCGCCGACATATCGGGAGACCATCGCACGGGTGGCGGTGGAAATCCCCACCATAAGCGTGACCACCGCCATATTGACCACCGATGCCATCCCCACGGCGGCAAGCGCCGCAGAGCCAAGTTTCCCCACAAAATACATATCTGTGAGGGCAAAGATATTCTGCACCGCATTGGCAACAGCCATCGGCACCGCAAGCGACAGCACCGCTTTTTTTATGTCGCCCTCAACAAGTTTCTCCCGCAGTGAATTTGACATATCCGAAATTCCGTGTGAAGGGATAAAATCGGGGGTGGGAAAACCTATTTCAAGTAAATAATTTTTTGGGCAGGCAAGTTGTCAGTGCTGTCAAAGCGGGACAGACAATAATCGCACGGGAAAGGTGTCCGCGGCAATGATAATTGGAGTGATGAAGTTTTCGCCCACCGGGTTGTGGGTACAAAGAAAAACACCTAATTAAAAATTTTTGCATCATTGGATTTTAAATAAAAAGGCGCCCGAGAAACTCAGGCGCCGACCAAGGATGAACTCGTGGCAAGACGAAACCTATTTAATCCTGCCCTTGCGGGGAATCTGCACGACCAAAACTTTTCTGCCTTTTTTCCGCCTGCGGGAGAGAACCTTGCGACCATTGTGGGTCCTCATTCTCGCCCGGAAACCGTGCTTGCGTTTTCTCTTTTTGTTCTTTATGGTGGTTATCCTCATAATCGCCTCCCCTCAAATTTCCATTTATAAGTCCCAGAAAGTTTCAGTCAAGAACTTTTTGCAAAGATAAAAAATTCTGGGGAGCAGGGATTCGAACCCCAACTGGCGGATCCAGAGTCCGCTGTCCTGCCAATTAGACGACTCCCCAGTTCAAATCAATAGTTTATTTTTGCCCGCCCAGATGTCAAGGATTTTTTAATCCAGAAAGCAATTTTTTCGCTAACGCTTTCTGCCGCAGCAATTTTTATACTTTTTCCCCGAGCCGCAGGGACAGGGGTCGTTCCTGCCAATTTTTTTGCCCTGGCGTCGGTATGTGCGAGGTTTGTTGGGCTCGGGCATCTGAGTCGCAACTGATGGAGCCGGTTGCTCCGCTGACTGCTGTTGCTGCTGGGGTGTGCCCAGAACCTTCCGTGCCATTTTGGCGGTTTCGCTGGCGCCATAACTTTTCGTCCCCTCGTGGATCGCCCGCAGAGGAACATAGATATTCTTCTTCGCCGCCGGACGGACCACCTGCGCGTGGAAAAACTTGCTCAATGTCTCGTTCCTGATTTCGTCCAAAAGGCGCTCAAACGCCTCAAACGCCTCCTTTTTATACACCACTAACGGGTCCTTCTGGGCGTAAGCCATCAGATAACTGCCCTCTTTTATCTCGTCCAGGGCGCGGAGATGGTCCCGCCAGAGTTGGTCAATTGTCGCCAGAAACGCCGCCCGCTCAAGTTGGCGCGTTGCTTCCTCGCCCAAAAACTCCTCCTTGAGACGATACGCCTCCATCGCGTGGTTGAAAAGTTCCTCCGCAAGGTCATCGGCGGGATGTGCCGGGTCTTTGGGGTCGTAGCGGATCAGGAAAATTTTGGCGAACTCCTCCGAAAGTTTGTCCCATTCCCATCCCTCCGGCGGAGTGTTCGGATCGGTGTAGAGTTCCACCAGATCCTCGCAGAACTCGCGGATCATCTTCTGATATTCGGGCTTGAGGTTGGAGCCGAAAAGCGCATTCCGGCGCAGGGTGTAGATAACCTCGCGCTGGCGGTTCATAACATCATCGTATTCTAAAAGGCGTTTGCGGATTGCAAAATTCTGCATCTCCACGCGCTTCTGGGCGTTGGCGATCTGTCTGGTGATTATTTTGTGCTCAATGGGTTCGCCCTCGGGCGGGTTGAGGCGCTTTATCATATTGTATGCCCTGTCGCCGCCGGCATAAAGGCGCATAAGGTCATCCTGAAGGGACAGGAAGAACCGCGACGAACCGGGGTCGCCCTGACGCCCGGCGCGCCCGCGCAACTGATTGTCAATTCGCCTCGCCTCGTGCCGCTCGGTGCCGATTATGTGAAGCCCGCAGGGAACGCCCATCTGGATGCACTTTTTCGGGTCCTCGGGGCAAGTCCACTCGTCGCGCTCCTTGGTGCGGATCGCGCACTTGGGCTTGGGGAAATGGAAAACCTCATAATCCCCCGCAGGGATTGATTTCGCCAGTTCAAACCCGGAAAAAAGCGCCACTCTGCCCGGTTCGGAAAGATACCGCGCGATGGTCTGGGGATTGCTGTCCCGCAGGTTGAACTCCCGGAACTGAATCCCCATATTTTTGCAGATGTGCGCGAGGTTGAGCAAAACCTCGCCGTTTTCCGCCACGAACAGGAAACTTTTGCCACGCTTGATTTCCTCAATCTTTTTCTCTAAAATCGGCTCAAAGACCAGTTCGTAGGCTTTGACCACGCCGGGACCAAGTTTGATGTCGGTTCCGCGGCCTGCCATATTGGTGGCGATTGTGACCGCATAGGGCTGTCCCGCGCGGGCGACAATTTCTGCCTCCCGCTGATGGTGCTTTGCGTTGAGCACCTCGCTCGGGATTTTCCGCCGGTCAAGCATTCGCTTGAGAAGTTCGGAAATCTCCACAGAGACCGTGCCCACCAGAACAGGCTGCCCGCGCTTATGGTAATAGACAATCTCGTCAATCACCGCGTCAAATTTCTCCTTGCGGGTGAGGTATATCCTGTCCTCAAAGTCGTATCGGCGAACCGGGCGGTTTGTGGGAATCGTGATTACCTCAAGTTTGTAGATTTCCCAGAACTCGGTGGCTTCGGTGGCGGCGGTTCCGGTCATACCGGCGAGTTTGTGATACATTCTGAAGTAGTTCTGCAGGGTGATTGTGGCATAGGTCTGGGTTTCGCCCTCAACGCGGACGCCCTCTTTAGCCTCAAGCGCCTGATGGAGTCCCTCGGAGAAGCGCCGCCCGGGCATAAGGCGCCCGGTGAACTCATCCACAATTATGACCTTGCCGTCCTGGACCACATAGTCCACATCGCGGGCGAACATAACATAGGCTTTCAGAAGTTGGGTTATGGCGTGGTTGACCTCGCCGCGCTGGGAAAACTCCTTATAAGCCTTTTCCTTGAGCGCCTGCTTTTCCTTCTCAGACAGGTCGGGATTGCCCTCAATCTCGGAGAACTTCTCGGCGATATCGGGCAGGACGAAAATCTCCGGCGAAACCTTGGCATAGCGGGCAAGTTCCATCCTGCCCTTGTCGGTGAGGTTGATTGAGTTCTCGTGCTCGTCCACGGCGAAGTAGAGGTTCTCGTCAAGTTCCGGGAGATTTTTGTCGGCACGGTATTCCGCCTCAAGACGGTTCACTGCCTTGAGAATGTCAGGTTCCTTGATGAGTTTGAGGAACTGCGGGTTTTTCGGCGTGCTCCGTTTGACCATCAAGAATTTGAGGGCGGCTTCCTTGCGGAGTTTGTCCGCCTCGCCGCCTTTGCCCTCGGATTCAAGTTTTTCTGCCTGCTGCCACAGTTTTTTGCCCTCGGCGATAAGGCGCGCCGAAAACCTCGTCTGCTGGGAGACCAGATGCCGAACCGCGGGATTCCACTTGCGGAACTGCTCGGATATCGTGCTCTGCACCGGACCGGAGATGATAAGCGGGGTTCTCGCCTCGTCAATCAGGACGGAATCAACCTCGTCAATTATGGCGTAGTGGTGTTCCCGCTGGACCACCATATCGGGGGAAATCGCCATATTGTCGCGCAGGTAGTCAAAGCCGAAAGCGTTGTTGGTGCCGTAGGTTATGTCCGCAAGATACTGCGCTTTGCGCTGGGGTGTGTAGGGCTCAATCCCCTCGTGGACCACGCCGACAGTCAGCCCGAGGAAATTGTAAATCTGCCCCATCCACTGGGCGTCGCGGCGAGCGAGATAATCGTTGACCGTGACCAGATGAACTCCCCTTCCCACGGGGATGAACTCGTCGGGGGAGTCGCCCGGGAACGGTGTGAATTCCCATTTGTCAAGGTCGTCGCCCCAGGTCTCCAGCGCCCGCTTTACCCACTCGTGGTAAGGCACCAGCGCATTCAGATAAATCGGCATAGTAGCGACCAGCGTTTTTCCCTCGCCGGTTGCCATCTCGGCGATTTTCCCCTGATGAAGCACAATTCCGCCCAGAAGTTGGACATCGTAGGGAATCATATCCCAGACCATCTTGTGCCCCATCAGGGAAAATTCTGTGCCCACAAGCCTCCGGCAGGTCTCTTTGACCACTGCGAACGCCTCGGGCAAAATTTCGTCCAAAACCTCGCGCTCGGTCTCATAGAGTTCTTTTTCCACCTCCTCCCGGCGGTCGCGGAGAGATTCAATCTCATCGGCGTCCTCGGCGAGGGCAATCTGGCGGTCAATCTCAATTAGTTCTTTGTGGTAGTCCAGCGTCTCCTCCAGAATCCTTCGGCGGAACTGGTTGGTCTTGTCCTTGAGTTCCTCGTTGGAGAGGTCGTGAAGTTCCTCGTAGATGCGGTTTATCTCCTCAACAATGGGCAAAAGTTTTTTTATCGCCCGCTCGGAAGCCGAGCCAAATATTTTTTGCAGAAGTTTGAGCATAGGTATCACCCCGCAATCTGTTAAATTAAAATCAATATATCCATTTTGCGGAAAATATCAAGTGCGGCGGGGCAATTTTTGACCCAAACTCGGCGAGTTTGTGGACAGGTTGAATTGCGATTAAGGTCGGCGAAGACTCTGGTTTGTGGGCGGATAAAATATTTCATACCGCCCCTAAAGTGTGTATTGACAATGTATTCAATACTGATGTTATTTCAAAAATACGGTTAAGATTGACTTTTTTGAGAAGGGGGAATATAATTCCATTGTGGTGAGATGAACGGAAAAAATTCAGAAACGGAGGCAAAATGGGGTTAAGGATACTGCTGGTTGAGGACGACCCGAATATCAGGATGATTGCCAAGACGAGTTTGACCTTTGGGAACGATTTTGAGGTTGACGAGGCGGAGGACGGGGGGAAGGCGCTGGAGATTCTCAGGCAATCGCCCGACAGATATGATATGGTGCTTATGGATGTTATGATGCCCAATGTGGATGGGTTGGAGGCGCTGACCCGGATTAAAAACGACCCCGCTCTCAAACATATACCGGTGGTTATGCTCACCGCGATGGCGCAAAAAGCGGACATTGAAAAAAGCATCGCCCTCGGCGCCGACGGGTATATAGAAAAGCCCTTTGACCCGGTGGAACTTCCCAAAACCGTTATGAGTATATACAGGAGGATACAGAGTGAGCGGGCAAATGGGTGATATTCTGCGCCAACTTGCCAGAGAATATATAGTTGAGACAGCGGAATTTATTGAACAGATGGCAAAAAAATTAGAATTTGGGGAAGTTGATTTAGAGGAAATCCAAAAAGTGGCGCACAAACTCAAGGGGAGCGGCGCAACCTATGGGTTTGACAAAATCTCTGAAATAGCCGCAGAAGTTGAAGCGGCGGCAAAAAGCGGGCGGGAAAAAGAGGCAAAAAAACTTTTCGCCGAACTCGTGGAGATTATCAGGATGGAAAGGGAAAATCTGGGGTAAGTGAGACCGAAAGGAGGGGAAAGGTTGAAATGCTATTATCATCCCGATAGGGAAGCGACAACAAGATGCAGTATCTGCGGCAAGCCGATATGTGATGACGACATAGCCGGTTATAAAAACGGAAAGCCGGTGTGTAAAATCTGCGCCATCGGTGAGGCATTGACACAGAAAGAATCGGAAGATAAACAGAAACAGGCAAAACTTGAACAGATTAGGCGTGAAAGGGAGCAAAAACGGCTTAAATCCGCCAAAAAACGGTTAAAAATAATGATAATTGTCGGCATTATTCTCTTTGTAGCAGAGGTAATTGCATATATAGGATTGAAAAAATCGGTGGCAGAATCAACAGTTACTCCCCCGCAGACCAGTCAGGTTGCCCCGGATATAAAGCAGAAAGCGCAACTTCTTATGGTCTTTCAGGCGATACAATTATATCGGTTTGAAAAGGGGAAACTGCCGAACAATTTAGATATTCTAATAGATGATGGATATATTCAGGGGCCTGTGGCAGATATAATCAAATCTGGCGAGGTGAAATACATAACTGACGGGCAAGATTTTGCGGTAATGCCCGTTGATAATGACACTTTAATAATTTCCACTGCCCCCGACAAATTTAGTCCGGGGGCGAAAGAAGCACCGGGAGGTGATGCGCAATGAAAAAAAGCGGATTTACTCTGTTAGAAATATCGGTTGCTGTGGTAATTGTTGGGATACTCGCCGGGATGGCTGTGCCAACCTATCGGTTAGCCTCTATAAAAGCAAAGCGAACCGAGGCAAAACTCCTTCTGAGGAACTTCTGGCAGGCGGAAGATGCCTATTTTGCCCAGAACGGCGAATATTATCCCTCCGCAAGGGGAGGATTTCGGGGTTGGAGATGGGGACATATTTATATTCCCGCGGGCAGAGCAAAGGATATACCCGAACTCGGGTTAAAAATACCGGAAAATCATAGATACTCGCTGTATTTCTATTGGGATTTATCCCCGTGGGGAACAACATTTATATATTGCGTAGCCTTCACTCCCAGAGGCAAATGGGATATTGATGGCGACCCATTCTGGGATATGTGGGCTGTGACCCGCGATGGCATTATATATTGTGTCGCAGACGATATAACTAACCATTGGAACGGGTTTAGACTATGA
>JAMOPH010000352.1 GCA_027064665.1 bacterium
CCATACTTTTCCGCCGTTCAGCGCCTCGTCGTCGGAGAAGGGGATGCCCACCAAAAAATCGTATATTCCATCGGAGTTGAGGTCGCCGACGCACGAGATTATCTCTGCGAGATACTGTGATGAGACGCCGTCAATTTCGCCAAAAAGCGACAGCGAGTCCGCTAATGAATCCGTTCCGCTGAAGAACAAAATTCTTCCGTTGTCGGAGGAATATCCCTGTTCTGCCACCGCAATATCCAAAAATGGGTCGCCGTTGTCCACACAGCCGACTGCCCAGCCGAAATGAGCATACGGTGCGCTTCCGCGCAGAATCACATCTGCGGAACCTGCATTTACCAAATCGCCCGCTGAAAGCAGATGCCCCGACTCAAACACATACACTGCGCCGGCTTCGGTTCCCGCGCCGTTGTTGGTCGGTGCACCGATCACCACATCCGCCGGCGGAATGCCGTCCACATCGCAGAACACCACACTCCGCCCGAAATTGTCCGCGGTGCCTTCAGCCAGAACCAGCACTGTGTCCACCGAGGTTATGGCGATGTGCCCGGAGAAGGAATTCCCCGGAATTATGTAAACCCTGTTGTGATTCAGCGAGGGGAGGGCGATATCGGGCAGTCCGTCACCGGTGATGTCCTCGCCAATGTAGAGATATTCGCCAATCATCCGGAAGGCGGCATCGGGGTCAAAAGTGAAATCGGCAGAATCCGCGTCAACTGCGCCGGATAGGGTGCTTCCGCCGTTCCATCCGAAAATTCTTCCAGAGTTGGTGCCAGAGATATCCGAGCCGTAGGCACCGACCAAAAATTCGTCGTTGCCGTCGCCGTTGAGGTCCCCGGCGGCGATGTATGCCCCAAAATACTCCGCCGAGCGGGAGTCGGCAATTATTGCGCTGGCATCCGAACCAGCCAGAAGCGTCCCGGAGACGGGACCGTAGAAAATATAAACCTTCCCGCCGGTGCCTGCGTTTTTGGCGCCCACCGCTATGTCCCCCACACCATCGCCGTTGAAATCGCCGCAGGCAAGCGCCACGCCGAAGGAGTCGCCGGGGGATTCGCCGGTGATGGTTGCCACAGCGTCGCCGGTGCGGAGGCTGTCGCCCAAGAGGTCGGCGCCGGAGAATACAAAGACCTCGTTCCCGCCGGGAGCGCCCGCCACAAGGTCGCCCACACCATCCCCGGTGACATCCCGCCAGGCGGCGATTCGCCCCAGTTGAATTGCGCCGATGTCACCCACGGCAGTCCCGAGATTGAGGTAAAACGAGGGCGTTCCGGTTGAGGCACTCTCAACCACCGATATTCTGAAGATGAAATTTCGGCTTTCGTAGTCGGGGAAATCGGTCAGGGCGTCCCAGATTATCTCAAGGGAATCGCCGGGGGAGATGCCATTGCCCACCGCACCGCTGACGCTGGAGATGGGCACATCCCAGGTTATTCCGCCGTCCGAGGACGCCTCAATCACCACATTCACCGGGTTTGTCGCATTGAGATTGTAGAGGATGTGCACGATTCCGGTGCCGGTGGTCTCCTCCCAGAACCAGACATCCTCAAGTTCTATCGTGAACGGCGGGGACACATCAATGCACGCGGGGCAGGGCATCCTGAATCCGCGGGTGATGGAGCGGGTGTCCGAAAGGGTCAGCGTGAGCGTGTAACGCGGTCCACCGGGGGGAGTTGTGGGCAGATAGAGCCATCCGGCAGAATCAGATGTGGCACCGAAGGAACCGCCGAAACTGTCCACCGGTTCTCCGTTGATAGTAATTGAACTTATTCCAGCATCAAAGGCGGAGCCGGTGAAATACAGCGTGTCGCCGGGATTGAGGCAGTAGGGCTCAAAATTTGCCGAAAGCCACACGCAGTATACCTGAACGGTAGCGGTGATGTAGTTGTGAAGATAATAAAGGCGTATCTGGAAGTGAGTTTGAACGCCGGTGAAGGAGTCGGGGATGAAAATTTCCATAGTGGAGTCGTCAATAACAGTGAAAGGCACAGGTCCCTCGCCGGGGATAACCACCGAATCTACCGACGAGAACCCCGAACCGTAGGCGACGGCGTAATCTCCGGGGTCGCCGCAGGGGATATTGATAACCTCGGGCACCTGCGGGTGAGAGCAGTCTGGAACATCCAGAATTCCCGCCAGCCCGAGAACTACATTTGCCATATATCTGTGGTCGTTGGTGTCAAAGTATCCCACCACGGGGACCTCAAACTGGTGATTGTCACCGAGGACGAAAATTCTTCCGCCGTTTTCGCAGGGGCATTCAACTCCGTCAAGGCGCTCCGGGTTGGACATAGCGGATACTCCAACGACAACATAATACGCCGGTTCCCAGGCGTAAACTCGGTATGCTGACCCGAAATATAAAAAGTCCACCCCATCAGTGAACGGGGAGTATGGGATTATGTCGGAAAAAGTTCCGCCGGTTTTGCCGGGACCTATGTGAAGCCCCGTGTTCCAGCGGGAGTCGGTGAGTATTGCATTTAACCCGCTTGCAGTTGACCCTCCACACACTGCATTGGGCCAGAGCAACAAATCTCCGCCCTCGCAGACAAAATCTATTATCTGGGTCCTAATGTCGTAGGGGTAATACGAAGGACCTCCGTCCATCAGAATCAGTTCATCATATCCCGACAGGTCGGGGAATCTGCCGACATCGCTGGTGAACTCCACCGTCGCGCCGTTTGAGCGCAAAAGGTTCCAGAGAGCGTTCCAGGTGCCTGCACTATGGCAGGCTATGGGGACATCATCAACCAGAACCCGCTGCCCGAAAAGCGCCGAAAAGATTATCGTGAGTGTTAAAAATGCGGCAATTTTTTTCATCGCATCGCTTCCCTCCCTATGTGCCTTTACCACATTGTTTTGCACCCAGTGGTGGTGAATGCTGAGTCAAGTTGTATCACCACGCTGTCGCCGTCGTGCCAGATAAAGTTTTCAATTGTGGCAATTACTGAATCGCACGCGGCGTCAACGCAGGAGAAATTGAGATTTGTCCCGGTAGGGGAGAGGTATGTTCCGTTAACCCGGATATAGACTCTCGCGGTGTCCACCGGGTCCTCGGACCACAACAGCAGAGACATAGATTGTGTTTCGCAGGAGACATAGTTCCAGCAGGAGGAGTCTCCCGGGCATCCCCATTCGGCAAATATCGGCGAGCACAGCTGCACGGTGAACCACCAGCACGAATCGGCATAGTTGGGTTCGCAGGTGCAGTCGGAGGGATTCGCATAGACATCGTCAACCATATGGACGCAGATCACCACGCTGTCGCCGTCGGCAAAGTGCCCGGTGTAGTTGATTGAACCGTCGGTGGTGGAATTTGCCACCGTGTCCACCGTGGCGTCTGCGTGGTGAACCACCACGACATATCGGGAGGAATCCCCGTTCACTCCGGCAAGGCTGTCGTACACTGTCCCGGAGATGTTGACGATGGAATCGGAGACCACGGTGTCATTGGGCGGGGAATAGGAGATCAGACTCGGCGGCAGAGTGTCCACGATGAACGAGCATTCAAAGGGTTCGATGTAAGGGCAGGAGTAGGTGGACGAGATTGAGATTCTTACGGTGTCGCCGTTGTTCCAAGAGCCGGAGGGGGGAGAGACGTACAGGAACGAGTCTGCGCTGAGGCTAGCCCACGACAATGTTGCCACTGTTCCCGAGCCCACCGGGCTCCCGTTGACATAAACTGTTATGGTGACTTCTGAATCTGCGGGGTATGCGGAAACTGAATTTGTGGGATACAGCACAAAAGTTTGCCCCTGGTCGGCGCAGGAGGTTATGAATCCGCAGGTGTCGGGGCAGTCGGTGCGCACGGTGAAGGAGTCGCAGGTTTCGGCGCACTCGGTGGGGTAGAGGATTACCCAGACACTATCAATGGTTGGGGTTCTGTCCACAGCGCCTGTGGTTCTGGTGATGGTTATTCTGTATTGAACCCAGACGGTGTCGTTGGGGGTGCTGGTGTTTCCGGCGGGTTCGCCGGGGTTGCCGTCGCGCCAGGGCTGGGTGTTGTGTCCGCCCCAGGGGGCTGAATTGCATTCGGCAAGGGACGCCCCGATGCGGGCATCCACAGTCACAGTGTAGCCGTCCAGAGTGCAGCCATCCCACGCAACGGAGCACGCCACGCAGGTGTCAAATCCGATCGGCACCGCCAGAACGGCGGAATACAGACTCCCCGAAGGCACATAGGAAATCATCTGGTTTTCATACAGCATAATCATATTGTCCCAGACGACGATGAGGTCCAGGTCGCCGTCGCCGGAACAATCCGTGCCACCGTCAAGGTTGCAGGGATAAACCCAGTGAGATGCGTGGGCATTGTCATCTGGAGGGGAATTATCTATTAGATATTCGGTAAAATCTGTGTAGCCGGTTCCGGTGCGGCGTATGTATCCTACATCGGTATAGGTGCCCACTATGTCATTAAGCCCGTCGCCGTCCATATCTGCCATAATTGCGCCGTCGCAAAAGTGACTGCTGGGATCGCTTAATAGCCAGTGTTGGCTGAAAGTTCCGCCACCGTCGTTTTGGATTACATAGAAATCGCCGTTGTATCCGCCAAGGCGAGGAACTGCTATTATAACATCCTGATCACCGTCCATATCAAAATCAGCAATCCATAATCCATCAACTTCACGATTTTCCGAACCATCCCAGGTATATGGTGGGGTTCTATACACATAGGAAGAAGGGAAATAATGTGACCCCGGGGGACTTTGGCTTTCAATAGATATACCATCATAATCAACTGCCCAACCATTGAGTTCAAACCATTCGTAAACTACACTTTCCCAGGTTCCGTCACCGTCAAAATCTGCAAATTTGACGCGCCAAAAGGCGCCATCAGGAGCATCATATCCGGCTTCAGAACTCCAAGTATATTCCTCTACTACCGTGTTAGATGGGAACGAACCAGAGCCGTTGTTCCAGAAAATCACTATATCATATGCCGGATCGGAGTATGATGTGGCGGCTTCATATCCATAGAACATCACTGCTACTATGTCTTTGTCCCCGTCTCCATCCGCATCGGCGACATCTAAATCCATACAGTGCCATCCATTCGGCGGATATGCTCCGATAACCCACGCCCCCGACGGGAAAGAACCTGCTCCGTTGCCGAAGTAAACATATATTCCATAGTAGTCTCCCACAACAACATCAATATGCCCATCCCCATTGAAATCTGCAGGATATACAGCACAACGGTCTCCGCCTTCCGTAGTGTCGCTTGTAAAATCATACCATCCGTTTGAGTTGGTGGCTTTGGAGATATCAATATCGTGTCTGCTAAAAGAGAAGGACCCCAAATTTTCATACCATACCAGGTGTCCCAGAGAATCGTCAATCACAGCGACTATGTCCGGGTCTCCATCTTCGTCAATGTCGGCGCATCTTGCGCCCCAGTTCATAGCGCCAACTTCAGAACTTGTTTCCAGCGGATGTTGAACCCACGCCGTCGGGTCTATAGTGCCCGACATAAGCGGCATAGGCAAAAGAGCGTGGTTTATCCCGCCGCCGGACCAGTATCTCGCTCCCCAGTTGTTCACCGTGTCCGAAAGTCCGGGACCGTAACGCCAATCGTTCTGCACTTTGACAATGTGAAACTGCGCACTGACAAGTGTGCTCAAAAGCAAAGCGAGCCAGATCGCCTTTCTCATTTATCCGCCCCTTTTGGATTTTTCTGGTTTTTGTCCCCCCTCTCCGAAAAAGTGGTTGAAGATATTTGGGTTTCTTTATTCGTTGGGATTAAAGCCTTTTTTGCGCCCGCGCGGGTCAAACCACAAACCGCCTTTCAGACGGCTCCTTATTGCCGGGTCAACATCAAAGTGGGCGGTGTAGGTTATGCCGCCCAGACCAAGTCTATCGGGAACTGTTATAATCCACTGCCTTGAGGTGTTGGTGTCTCCGCGGTCGCTTGTCCAGTAGAGGAAGTGATACCAGAACCTTCTCTGAAGCGAATCCGGCGCAAGTTGGAGTGTGTCCGGCAGGTCAAGGGTGTGGTTGGAAAGCCCTGCCCACAGGAATGAGTCGGCGGAGAAATACAGGGTGTCATCGGCGGTGAACCAGCCGAAAGGCGGGTCGGTCAGCACATAGACTTTGCCTTCCCACACGAAGATGAACAGTTTCCGGTTGCGTGCCATTACATATCCCGGCACGGTGGAACTGTCGGCGGGCGGTTCGTAGCGGAACGACCCAAGCCTGAGAGCGACAAGACTGTCCGGCGTGACGATGTAGATATCTGCAAAACCGCCCTTGCTGGTGCCGCTTTCGTAGTTCGCATCGGGATTGTAGTTGAACGAACCCAGCCTAAGCGCCACCAAACTGTCTGGAGTGACGATATAGATATCCGCAAAACCGCCCTTGCCCGTGCCGGATTCAAGGGTTGCATCCGGTCCGTAGTTGAAAGAGCCAAGTCTGAGAGCGACCAGACTGTCCGGGGTGGTTATGTATATGCCCACTATTCCGCCCTTGTTGCCGGCGCCGGTTTCCCGGGTGGCGTTTGGACCATAGTCAAACGAACCCAGCCGCAGGGCAACAAGACTGTCCGGCGTGGAAAGATATATTCTCACGATTCCCTCGGCGTTGCCCTCAAACTGGTAATTTGCGTTCGGTCCGAAGTTGAAGGAGCCGAGTCTGAGCGCCGAGAGGCTGTCCGGTGTCACCTGAAGCACTTTGGCAAACCCGCCGATGGATGACCCGGATTTGTGGGTCGCATCGGGACTATAGTTGAACGAGCCCACGCGCAGCGCCGAAAGACTATCCGGCACCAGCGAAAACACGAACAGACTGTGGTCGCAGGTGTCAATATAAGTTGTCCCGTCAGTGCTGAGAGTGCAACAGCACTGGTATGCCGCACCATCGTAATATGTCTGGCAGTAGTCGGGGGCGGTGTCAGGACACGCCTGCCCCCAACTTATCACTACCAGAACAATCAGCAGTGCAGGTATGTAAAATTTCCATTTCATCTTGCCTCCTGCGTTTTGCCTTACAGTGAATCGCCGACGACATAGACTCTGAGTGAATCGCCCCAGATACCCTCGCCGAAGAACTCGTTATAACTTGCGGTTTCCTCAAGAGTGGAGTCCTCCAGCGCGGCGGCGTTGAGCACCGAAAATAGTTTCTCTCCGGGGGCGTCGCCGTAGTTGGCGAGGAAAATCAGGTCGCCGTAGATATAGACATCGCGGTAGTCGTCGGCATCGGATGCCTTATATCCCGAGATGACGGGACCGCCTATATCGTCTGTTATACCGATGCCGGGGTGAACCGGCAGAATCCACAGACCATCAGTCCCCCGGGCTATGAAGGCGTATCTGGTTCCGGCGTGGGAACCTACCCACATCTGGTATGCTTTGGTGGAGGAGAAAGTGTACCAATCCTGGAGGGTATCGGTGATGGGGGAGTAGTGGTCGTCGTTTTTAAGGGCGAAGGGCGCAGTTTGGGTTCCAATTGTTGTATTGCTGCAGGTCGGAGCGTCCGGATAACCTCCGGTGGCATAACTTTGTTTTTTATAACCACTTTTGTGGAAATAATCGTAGGAATAAACAGCAAGCCAGGAAGAATCTGAATTTCCCAAGACAAGCCCTATATACCATACATCCACGGTATCGTAGTCGCAGAGTAGCCATCTCGCCTTGTAGTATTGGTTATAGTAAACATACCACGACGCAACACTGCTCAATGTCGTATTCGGAGCCAGAGGTTTGCCCTCCACACCGACAACACCCATATCTATTACAGATTGATTCCCGATATTTATGGCTTTACGGAAGTCGTCAAAATCTGTGTTGTCGCTTGCGTAGTCGGTTATCGCAAATCTGGGTGCCGTGGGGTCTTTGGCGTC
>JAMOPH010000353.1 GCA_027064665.1 bacterium
TTCCATTTACTATTCCATCGCAAAGTTCCCGGATTACGGCAAACTTTCGGGGAAAAAGCCGGAGCAGTTGATAGCGGGTGCCCGTGTTCGCCACGATGAGTATGAGAAGGAGCAGTGGGCGGATTTCGCCCTGTGGAAGGCGTGGGACCCCGAGGACGGCGATGTTTATTGGGACACTCCGCTGGGTAGAGGTCGCCCGGGATGGCACATTGAGTGCTCGGCAATGTCTATGAAATACCTTGGCGAGACTTTTGATATCCACACCGGCGGCGAGGACAACATTTTCCCTCACCACGAGAACGAAATCGCCCAGTCCGAGGCGGCGACGGGCAAGATGTTTGTGAAATACTGGCTTCACTGTGCACATCTAATTGTTGAGGGCAAGAAAATGTCTAAATCTCTGGGCAATTTCTACACTCTGCGGGATCTTTTGGAGAAGGGATACAACCCGATGGCGATACGGTATCTGCTTCTGGCGACACACTACAGGCAGAAACTCAATTTCACCTTTGACGGTCTTGCGGCGGCGCAATCTGCGATTGACAGGCTTGAGGAATACCGTGATATGCTTGAGGAGTTCTCGCAGAAAAACGCCCCCGGCACAGACCGCAAGGTCCGGGATGCCGTGGACGAGGGACTGAAGGGATTTGAGGAGGATATGGACGATGACCTCAACATCTCCGGGGCGCTGGGTTCGGTTTTTGAGATGGTCAGGGCGGTCAACCGCATTGCCTCGGTGGACGGCATAAGCGGCGCCGATGCTGACTATGCGCTGGATGCGCTGAACCGGATAAATTCTGTGATTGCGGTTTTGAGGGAGCGCCGGAGGGAACTTCCCCCCGAAATTGAGCAGTTGATAAAGGAGCGGGAAGCCGCCCGCAAGCGCAAGGACTTCGCCACCGCCGACCGAATTAGGGATAAACTCGCCGAGATGGGAATAGAACTCAAGGACACCCCCGAGGGAACCAAGTGGCGCTGGAAAAAGTGATTTTGTGGGCAGAGTTCTGCACATAAGTTCGGAAAATTTTGCCGGTGTGCCGTATTCTGTGGTGAGAGCAGAGCGGCTCGCCGGCGTGGATTCTCATATCGTCACGCTTATGCCCTCGCCGTATGGGCATCCGCAGGAGGACAGTTTGAACCTGCCGCTGTTTTCCGGGGGGATTGTGAGCAAAATCCGCACGCTGGTGGGTTCCTCTGCGCCGATAGACAATGTCCGATATCGGGGCGAGCAAATCCCGCCGGTGTGGAACCCCTCGCCGGTGGGGAAGATTCTTTTTGCCCTGCGGGATTTTCTGTGGGATTTCAAGGTGAAAAACTCCCGCTGGGTGCGAGAACTTGACTCGTATGATGCCCTCGCGCTTGACGGCGGGATAGGTTTTCTTCGCTCCGGCAAATATGTTCTCGGCTGGGCGAAAAAGCACGGGTGCCTTATCACGATTTACTACGGCTCGGATTTGAGGAAAAGGGGGGTGATTCCCCGCATAGATTCTGCCGCCCGCTATGTCTTCACCTTTGAGTTTGACCACACATTGATTCATCCGGGGGCGAAATTTATGTTCTATCCGTTTTTCGCCGATGATATGCCGCCCCGCAGGATGCGTGATGACGGGAAAGTGCGGATAGGTCATTCGCCCACCCGTCGCAGCACCAAGGGCACAGATGTCATTCTGACCGTGCTGGAAAGGTTGAGGGAAAAATTCCCACAGGTTGAGATTGTGCTTATAGAGGGGCTGCCGTATCAGAAAGCGCTGGAATTAAAATCCGAAATTGATATATTTATAGACCAACTGAGCGAACTCGGCTACGGCGTAAGCAGTCTTGAGGCGCTGGCGATGGGAATTCCGGTGGTGTGCCAGATACTGCCGGATTTTGAGCGCTTTTTGGGAGAACATCCGTTTGTGAATGCCGATGAGAGGACATTAGAAAATGTGCTGATTCAGTTAGTAAAAAGTGAGGATATGCGAATAGATTATGGCGAGCGTGGGAGAGAATGGGTGCGCAGAGTGCACAGTCCGGTTGATGCTATAGAGCCATTGCTTGGTGTCTATAGAAAGGAAGGTTTATTATGAGGAAAATTTCTGTGTTTATATTAGCATTTTCTCTCGTTTTATTCGCAAAAGGGGCTGTTTTTACTGTTTCGTGTGATAATATTGATGTTATCATTGATTTTGCTGGCGCCCATATATCTGTTCCCGGCGGCTGGAAACCCGGTTTAGGCTTGCTGGATATTGAGTATATTGGAAAGAATTTTCTTCTTCCGCCGGGGAAGTGTGCTGTTGGTGTGCGCATATTAGATGAGGTCGCCGAGACACTTGATATCGGTGTGCCGCCGGCTGTGGTGCGGACAATCCCGCTGAATGGAACGGATAATTGCAATAATCAGGCAAATTTGGGGGAATTTGAGTTTTCCTCGCCGGTGGAGTTAGTTAGAACTAACTCTGCTATGGGTTATTCTGTGGCGTCTATTAGATATTATCCTGTTAGATATATCGGCAATGGTGAATATGTTTTCTACAAGAAAGTTGATTTTGTGTTTGAATTAGAAGATTATACTGTGAATAAACCTGTAAAAATGACATTCTTTGGTGTCAATTTTAGGGAACAATTCGTGCGAAGTATATGTGATAATTTTGAAAATATCGCCTTATATCCTGTCATTTCCGCTATGCATATAATGGATGTCAACAGTAGCAATTATAGTATTCCTCCATTACCCGGTGATTCTCCTATTGATGTGGTAATTGTAACGGATACTTCGCTGATTGATGCGGCACACACATATCTTGACCCAACTAAATACGGATTTTCTGCAAGGTTTATTGCCGTTGAAGATATATATCCGGTATATGACGGAATAGACAATGCGGAAAAAATAAGAAAGTTTTTGAAAGATGCCTATGTTAATTGGGGATTTTTTGTGTTATATCTTGTCGGTGATTATACTCATATCCCTGTAAAAGACCTCAATGCCATCGGTGCCGACGGAATTATGGCGGATAACCCCTCGGATTTATATTATGCTGTTCTTGATGGCGAGATAAACACCGATGGCGACTACCTGTTTGGCGAGTCGCTTGAAGATGATATTATTCCAGATGTTTTCTATTCTCGTCTTGAGGTTAGAACACCCGGGGAAATCGCTGATTTTGCCGCCAAATTGGAGGAATATAAATTCCATCATCCCGCGGAGTTCTTTAGTAATTTACTGTTTGAAGGTGCGAGTGTTCAACCTACCGGAACAGATTACACCGGTGCTAATAAAAAGAATGGAATAATTGAAAATTTATCCCTTGATACTATCTTCAATATCACCAAAATGTATTCTGATATTGATGTAACTGGCGGAGATGTTGAAGTATCCGCTGAAAATTTTGTTGATTTCCTTCAATCCAATCCGTTTTGGTTTATAAATCATTTTGACCATGGAAACCAAGTCAATATATCTATGGGTTCAAGGTCCGGCGGTGGATCGTTGAGTTTATATGATATAGTCACTCTTGAAAATCCATATTATCCGCTGTTCTATAGTTTCTCCTGCGATGTGAACCGGCTTGACACCGATAATATCGCACGCCGATGGACTATAAATCCCCACGGCGGCGGCATCGGTTTCTACGCTCATTCCAACACCGCCTGGACTGTTCAGGCTAATATGGATGATATCTTGTGGAGTATAATCGCTGAGGGCGATGCTCTGTTTACAGGGCAGTTGCTGTCTGTGTGGATATCCCGCCTGAATTACGACCCCTATTGTGCCCAGATTCTTGGATTTTGCGGCGACCCCCTGACGCCAATTCCATCCCGCGCTCCTGATCCCTCCATTTCCGTCTCGGTCGCGCCGGAGTTTTTGTCGCCCTCCGATTCGGCGGTATATGTCCACATCTTTGGAGATTTCGGCGATTCGGTTATGTTCGCCCTCAGCGACGGCGCCCGGATTTTAGACAGAGGTTTTGCCCACTCCTCCGAATTTTCCGCTCACTTCAGATACACCGGCAAAGATACGGTGTTTTTGGTCCTCTATACATTTCCGGTGAAGATGTTTGCAATCCCCGTGATTGACGGCGAGGGCGCTGTGGTTCTGCCTCTGTCCGCCGGGGTTTCTGAGGTCTCCGGCGACGGCGACGGTGTGGTTGAGCCCGGCGAGATGTTCCGCATAGAGTGGGCACTCGCCAACACCGGAACCGGGGAATTCAACGGCTATTCCAGAGTGTATGCGCCTGAACTTTCGCTGGTTGATTCACAGTTCTGCTCAATTCCCCCCGGCGATACTGCCCGGTTGCACAGCGATGTGTTTTCCTATTCTGATTCTGTCCGTGCGGTAAGGCGCGGGCACATAATTGTCTCCGCCGATGCCCGTCAGGATACCTTCTCCGCCACATTTTCCGGCATCAATCTTGCACCGATTTTTGTGATTCTGCGCAACCTCGAGGGGTTTTATCCCGAGGCAGGCGACTTTGCATTCTTGGGCATAATCTTGAAAAATCCATCTGTTGGTGATGCCAGAGCCGCCGTGTTCAAACTGCTTTCTTCCGGGATTGACCCGTATCCCGATTCGGTGGTGGTTCACAGTATTGGGAGCCCCTACGACACCATTTGGTTTGACTTTTCGCTCCCCGGGGATTTCGGCGGCACCGCAGAGTTCGTCCTGCTGTCAAGGGGCGAGGGATTTGAATACTGCGACACCCTTCAGGTGGAATTCCCGCCGGTTGTGGATTCCCTCTGGGTTGAGCCCGCTGGAGACCATATCACTATCTTCTGGGAACCGCCGAGTTCTGCCGCCGTTAGATATTATGTGTATCGCTCAGAAAGTCCCGAGGGCTACTATTCTCTGCTGACTCCGGAGCCAATAGCCAGCAGTGTTTACACCGATTACTGCGCCGGCGAGGGGGATGAATTTTACTACTGTGTGGCAGTCGTTGATTCGTTGAACAATGTTGGATTGCCTTCGGAACCGGTGTATGGATGGCTGACCTTTGAACTCGCCGATGGTTTTCCCGTTGACCTTCCTCTCGGTGTATGGCCCCGGGCGGCGCCGGTTTTCGTTGATGCCGACGGCGATGGCGTCTGTGAAATCTATGTCGCCGACATTTTCGGCAACCTGTGCGCCTTCCACTACGACGGCACTGAACTTGTGGACTCAACCCCCGAACCTGACCCGCTTATCGCAACCGGTGCCGGTATTAATCACGGCTTTTGGGCTTCACCCGCCGTCGGCGACATTGACTGCGATGGTGTTCCCGAAATTGTCCTCGCTGACAGGAATATCTACGATTCCAAGATATATGTGATAGACCCGTGGGGGAATCCCAAACCGGGATTTCCGCTGGATATCCGGACTTCTGTCCTTCGGGCGGTGGTGCTGTATGACCTTGACGGCGACGGATATCTGGAGATTATCGCCGCCGGGGAAAGTTCAAAACTTCTGATATGCCGATACGACGGCACGCCGTATGTGGGCGGTGACATCGTGGTGGACAATATGCCCGAGCGTGCCAGCGGACCGACATATTCCGCCCCCGCCGTCGCCGACCTTGATGGCGATGGTCATCCCGAGATTGTCTGCGGCGGTCCCACTGATTCCACTGGAAATGGGCTGATATATATGTGGAACTGGGACGGCACCCGCCGGGACGGTTTCCCCATAACTATGCCGGGAAATGTTTGGGGCTCGCCGGTGGTGGGAAATCTTGACGAGGATTTCTCCGACCTTGAGTTTGCGGTGTATGTCTCCGATTGTGGAATTTATGCATTTGAGCCCGATGGCACCGTTCTGCCCGGTTTCCCTGTGGGAAATTCCGTCCTTGGGTCCGACCTTGGTGTGCCGATGCGCTCTCCCGCTCTGGCGGACTTTGACCGCGACGGAATATGCGAGATAGTTTTCACCTCCGGCGAGTTTGTCACCGTCATCAACCACGATGGCACACTGCGGGCGGGATTCCCGCTTCCCTTCGGAAATCCGCACTGGTCCGGTCCGCTGGTGGCGGATATTGACAACGACGGTGTGCCCGACATTCTTTCCGTCAACGACACCAAAATATGGGTGTTCACCAGCGACGGCGAGGTCATAAAGCCGGGATTCCCGCTTTCTGTGGGGGTTGGGCAAAGTTCTCCGCCGGCAATTTTTGACATTGACGGCGATGGCTATGCCGAGATTGTTGCGCCCGCTCTGGACAGCAAACTCTACATCTGGCGGACCAACTCCCGGGTGGATTCCGCCGCATATCAGTGGGCGCAGTTCAGGGGAAATCTTATGAGAACCGGCACCCTCGGGGCGCCCGACACGGATTATGTTGTGGCAGACCCCAAACCGGCGCACATTTCTATGAGTGTTTCGCCAAATCCGTTCAACTCCGCCTGTCGGATACGACTTTCCCGCCCGGCGGAGGTGGAGATATTTGCGATATCCGGACACAGGATTGCGCAGTTGCACGGTTGTGATTTGCTCTGGCGCCCACAAAATCTCCCCGCAGGAATTTATCTTCTGCGGGCAAAATTCCCCGGCGGGAGAACGCTTGAGAGAAGGGTCCTCTATATAAAGTAGCGCCTCGTTTGACCGAAAACGCCGTGTCCTGTTGATTGTTAGAGGTATCCAGTGAGGGCGGTTATGCTATCTGTATCTCAATGCGGGCTATTCTGCGTGCCTGACGAAGGACATCCTCAAGGACGGGGAATTCGCCGAGGTATTGCGCCCAGTCAATTGCCCTGTCCAGTGCGGGAAGGATGAATTTTTCGTATTCGTATTTGCGCTGGATTCGTGAGAGGTAGGAAAAAGCCGCCGTCGCCTGAAGAAGGCGCTGTATCGCCGCGTAGGGATAGGCGTCCATCATCGCTCGCATTTCGCCGAAGGTCAGGTCCGAAAACTCTATGTAGTGCTTGATGAGATTTTTGGTCAGCGAGTAGGGGAGATTGACATAGGGGTCCTCCACGAACGATGCGAGGTCATAGACCTTGTATCCCCTGCGGGCGCCCTGAAAGTCCACAATTTTCACGCCGCCGGGAACGATGAAAATGTTTTGCGACTGATAGTCCCGATGCATAAGCGCCCGTGGTGAGTGGTCAACCCGCCCGGCTATCTCAAAGAAATCGTCGGCGAGGGCATCCTCAACTGTTTCTGGAAAGTCGCAATATCCTACGAGAAAATACCGCACAAAATAGCGGGTTTCATACAAAAGGTCGGGGATGCCAAAATCCGCATAGATTTTTCCGGGTATATCCTGAAGGGTGTGGATTCTGGCAAGGGCTTTTGCCGCCCTGAAGTGAGGTTCCGGGTCCCTCGTTTTGAAATACCATTCGTAGAGCGAGAGGGAGCCCACATCCTCCATAAGCATAATCCCGGCGGACTCATCAACGGCATACACCCGTGGCACGGGTATTCCCCGCTGAAGCAAATTTGTGAGCAGGCGGGCATACTGGACCAGCGCCTGCCTGTCCTCGTCAATCAGCGCCACATACGAGCCGCTGTCCGTCCAGATGCGGTAAAATCTTCTGTTTGAGCCGCCGAAAATCCTTTGCGCTGCAAGACGGTCTTGGATAAATTTTTCAATTATGGAGAAGTAATCCTTCATAGTCTTATATAATGTGAAATCTTGAAATAATCGCAAGGAGAAAGATGAAGGGGCGCTGGGCAATTGTATTTTTGGGGCTTTTTGCGAATCTTTTGCTGGGGAACGAGTGCTATGATTCTCAGAAAATCTGGCTTGTCCTCAGGATTGGCGGGCGTGCCCGGATTTTTGAGACCAAGGCGGACTGGGTGTTTTCCGGCGGTGAACTTTCGGAACTTTACAGCGACAGTATCCGCTGGTTC
>JAMOPH010000354.1 GCA_027064665.1 bacterium
CATCACCCCCGCAATTGTGAAAATATCTGAAAACCAGCAAATGTCAAGATGAAAGATGATCACAGAGATTGAACATACCGCCGATGCCGGATTTGAGTGCGTTGCTGACTCGTATGAGGAGATGTTTCGCGAGATGGCAATGGCGATGCTGGGGATGGCGTATGCCGTTGACAAAGTTGCCCCCGCCGAGGAACGGGAACTTGAGATTCGCGCGGAGGCACCGGACCTTCTGCTTCACGATTTTCTCTCCGAACTCCTGCAGGTCATCTACTACGACCGATTTCTGGTGGCAGAGATAGAATTTGAACACATAGATTTCAAGGGACTGAGGGCGAAACTTCGCGGCGAGAAATTTGACCCCTCAAAGCACGAATACAGAAACGAGATAAAGGCGGTGACATACCATATGCTCGCCGCCGAGCCCCGGGGGGACAAGTGGTTCGGCAGAGTGATTTTTGACCTGTGATACCGGAAATTCCAAATTTTTTAAAAATTTTCCACAAAATTCGCAATTTCCCCCTTGACAAACCGATTTTTCCCATTATTATGTGATTGAATCGCGGGGTGGAGCAGTCAGGTAGCTCGCCGGGCTCATAACCCGGAGGTCGGTGGTTCAAATCCACCCCCCGCCATTTTTTTATGCCCGCTAACGAAAGAACTCCCCGACGCAAATCGGGGAGTTCTTCTTTAGGAAGGGGGGATTAAGGCTGGAAAGGGGGATTTATTTGACCAACGAAACTCTCGCCGAAGCAACCTCGCCGCCGCTGTGGATCTCAATCAGATATGTTCCGGAGGGCAGGTCTGTCGGGTGCCAGGCTATCGTGACCTCTGCCGATGGGGCGACGCCGTCATAGAGGGTTTCCACCGGTCTGCCGGCGATATCACAGACCTCAACCCTGACCCTTTCTCCGGTCCGGCACGGCACAGTGATATTCACCGAGGAGTTGAACGGATTGGGATAGGTCAGGACTTTCGCCACAGAGGGAATTGAAGCCTCATCCATTCCGGAGACCACAAACTCGGTCGCTCCGATGTCGTATCCGGCGCCCTGCGGTCGCAGAACCCCGTTGATATCGCACTGGTCAGCCCAGATGGTAGTGTCAAGTTCGGCAACATAGAGGGATTCTACGCCGGCATCAATGCAGGGGGAAGTCGGCAGGAGGTTGAATTCTTCATTGGCGAAAAGCGGGTCGGTGTCAATGTTGCCAAAACAATCCATCAAGTTTGCAGATTCGGTGAACACATCCTCATATCTCACGAGGTTGTTCGCCAAGGACACGGTGCCGCCCTGAACATAGAGTTCCTCACCGGAGGAAGCGCTGTTGCCATAGAATATGTTGTTGACGCAGACGGTGAAAGTTGCCTCAATATATCCTGCTCCGCCCTCTGTTCCGGCGCTGTTGAGGGTGACGGTGTTGTTCGTAATCACCGGGGTATATGTGTTGAGGATATAGAGTGCACCGCCGGCAAAGGTTGCGCTGTTGCGGGCGATTATGTTGTTGGAAAGTTTCAGATAATCCGCATTCTGGACGAACACGGCGCCGCCCCTGCCATCGGCATCGGACTCGGGGGTGTAATTTCCCTCCATCTTATTGGCAATAATTGTAACCTCAGAACTGTCGGCATACACTGCGCCGCCAAGAACACCACGGTTGTAATTAAAGAGATTGTTCATAATCTGCATCTGCGGGGAAGCAACCGAAGCCACAGCACCGCCTTTTTCACCCACATTGCCGGAAAATGCGTTATCGTGAATGAAAGTTGTTGAACGGGTTACATAAATTGCTCCGCCGTAAGTGGCGCTGGAATTCCGGGAAAATTCGTTCTGGCTGATGTTGGCGCCCTCCGCAAATTTGACCACAATCGCTCCGCCAGCCCCGTTGACGGCGGTGTTTCTGGTAAATACATTCTCCTCGCAGACGACCGTGGAGGCGGAATCCACAAACCCCCCGCCGCTGTGGGTCGCGGTGTTTGAGGATATCTCATTCCCGCGGAGGATGAGATCGGAACCGAGGGCATAGACGCCGCCACCATAATTAGCGTTATTGGAAGAAATGGTATTTCCCACTATATCACAGGTAGATATTGCGGCAAATATTGCACCACCGTAGCCACTAATTGAGATATTGTTCACAAAATTGCTGTTAGTAATTGATGCTGCCGAATAATAAATCGCGACTGCGCCGCCATTTCCATTGCCGGAAACCAAATTATTTTCCAAAACAATGTTAGACAGAGTGATATTAGACATCTGATGAATAGAAATTCCGCCGCCGCCCACGGTCGCCTCGTTCTCTGCGATTATACAGTCGGAAATGGTGGCATTTGAATGAACGAGGGTAATACCTCCGCCGAAATTTCCGGCGCTGTTGCCCGAAATTCGGGAGTGGAGAATTTTAGGGCTTGCCTCCACAACATATATCCCGCCGCCGGATTCAAGGTAATCCTCGCTGGTGTATGGACCAGCGTCGGTGACCACCACATACGAGAGAGTGCAGGCATCGCTGGACCTGTAGAACTTAATCCCGTTCCATCTGGCATCTGCGCTGGCACTGCGGAAGTATATGGTGTCATCGGGGGTGCCCACGGCTTTGAGCACCGCCGCAGAATCAACCACAAGTTGCGCCGATGAATTGAACAAAATCTCTGTGCCGGGCGTAATCGTCAGTGTCTCTCCGGCGGGCACACAGACCCTACCCTCAACGATATACGGGGAACCCTCTGCACTCCACACGCCGGAAACATCCCCGGTCACCACTGTGGTCGCCCAAGCAAAACCGACACTGAGTATCGTCATAATAATTGCCACGGCTCTCATCGTTCACCTCCTGTTTATATTGAACATTTTTTATTTTTTGTTTTCATTTTTTTCTATTTTCCTCCCCCTCCCAAATTGTAATATGGAACTGTCAACCCCTTTGTCAATGTAAGTTGTTGATTTTCAAATGGTTATAAAAATGATTATTTTTATATTCGTTTCCCTCAAAGGGTTATAGACCCGAAAAGAAATTTTTGTCAATACCCAGAGACCGCCGCTCCCTCGGACAGATTAGAGAAAAAAATCCTTTTGACTTGTCCGCCAAGTCGCTTAAAATTCAAAAGATTACAGGCACCAACCACGGGAGAGCTTATGCAACTTTTTGCGGCGCAATGGGTTAAATCTCTGACAGGGAAAAAACCTCCGCCGGGGTTCGTCTGTATCTTATTGCAAATTAAGAAGATATAAAAACGCAGAGGTAGAAAAATGAAATCAAAAGTCGCCATAGTCAGAGCAAAGCCGGAGACCGTGCTTGACGACATCTACCGTGCCTGCGAACTCGCCGGGATGGACAAAGCGCTGGACAAAAGCGCCACAACAATTCTGAAGGACAACATCTCCTGGCATCTCCCGATGCCCGGCGCCAACACTACACCGTGGGGGCTTGAGGGGATATACCTTGCCCTCAGAAAAATGGGCTATGATGATATCGTGATTGTGGAAAACCGCACGGTGGTCACCATCGCCGAAAAGGGCGACAAATACTGCAAGTTTGAGCCGGTGTTCAAAAAATACAACATCCCCGTCAAATTCAACTTCAAGCCCGAGGATATGAAGTGGATTCGCTACGAGCCCAAGGGCAAAATGCTGGTTCTGGACAAAATCTTCCGGAAGCGGGGGATATACATTCCCGATTACTTCATCGGGAAAAACATCGTGCATCTTCCCACGGTGAAGACCCACAGTTATACGGTCACCACCGGGGCGATGAAAAACGCCTTCGGGGGACTTCTCAATTACAAGCGCTATGCCACCCACACATACATCCACGAGACTTTAGTTGACCTTCTGACGATTCAGAAGGAAATCCACACGGGGGTTTTTGCCCTTATGGACGGGACCACCTCGGGTTCGGGACCCGGACCGAGGACTATGACCCCTCATCAGACCGACCTGTATCTTGCCTCGGCGGACCAGGTGGCAATTGACGCCGTCGCCGCAAAAATTATGGGCTTTGACCCGATGAAGATAAAATATATCTACCTTGCCACACAAAAGGGTCTCGGGCAGGGCGACCCCTCACAAATTGAAATCGTGGGTGACACAGAACTTGCAAACCTCAACCTCGGCTACAATGTTGGCGTGAACCTCGCCACCGGCGTGGGAAGGCTTCTGTGGCACAGCCCCCTTCGTGTGTTCCAGAAACTGTTTTTCCACACACCGCTTGTGCTGATTTTCATCTGGGCATCCGAGACATACCACGACAAAATCTGGTGGAACCTCAAGGGCAAAAAAATCTACGAAAAATGGCTGAGGGAATCCCCGTGGGGGCAGTTGTTCGCCAAGTATTGATTGAACGGTTTCCTCCTGTGCGGGCGAATTTTTTGCCGAACCTCCACAAATTTGATTTGCGCCCCCGCACAATTTGACAATTTTATAGAATTGTCCGCCTTCAGCCCAAATCCAACAGGGAGGGAATCTATGGAGGAAATTTTAGAGGAAGCCGAAAAGAAGATGCAAAAAACCGTGGAATCAATCTCCGGGCAGTTGGCAAGGCTTCGCACGGGGAAGGCATCGCCGGCGCTTTTGGAGGGAATCAAGGTGGACTACTACGGCACTCCCACGCCGATAAACCAGATTGCCTCAATCTCCACGCCGGAACCGAGACTCATTGTGATTCACCCGTGGGACAAAAGCGCAGTTTCCGCCATTGAAAAGGCAATCCAATCCTCGGACCTGGGTCTCAACCCCAATTCCGACGGCACGGTGATAAGAATCCCCATCCCTCCGCTTACCGAGGAGCGCAGGAAGGAACTCCTCAAGGTCGCAAAAAATATCGCCGAGGAGGGCAAGGTTGCAATAAGGAACATCCGCCGGGAGACGATTGAGAAAATCAAAAAGATGCAGAAAGACGGCGAAATCCCCGAGGATGATTCCTACCGCCTTCAGGACAAGGTCCAGGACCTGACCGAAAAATACACCAAAAAAATTGACGAGATACTCAAAAACAAAGAGGAAGAGATAATGACGGTCTGATGCTGTGTCTTCTTGCGGTTGCGTCCAAAATCAAAAGCCCGCGGGAGAACCCGCGGGAATTTTTTTTTGCCGCAGGCGGCTTCCCCCCGAACTTTTTGGGGCGAGGATTCCCCTCCGTTTCATTTTTCCCCACCTCGTGCGTCAAGGTGCAAATAGCCAGAGACAATATGCAAATACCTAAAGTCAATATGCACCTGACCAGAGTCAACGCGCACCTGATCAAAGGCAAAGGTGCAAGTGGCGTGGGGCAAAGTGCAAATGGGCAGAGGGAAACCCCCTCACACTCCCGGGAAGAACGCCGCCTCGTCAACTTTCTCGGGAACCTCGCGCCCCGTCTCCATCTGATAGCGGATGAGCGCCACATCCTCCGGCGACGGCACAAACGGATAGTTGCGCACCCCCGGACCGGGACGGGAATTCCCAAACGGTCTGTTGCACGCCACGGTCCTGCCGTCCTTGCCCGCGCAACCGGAGGTCATAAACGGATAGCCGGTGTCAATTATCTCGTCCAGTTCGCGCCGGGGAATGCCGAAGTCAACGATTCTGCCGGTGTCGGGGTCAAATCTCATCCGGTCGTAGGAGGAAATTCCCTCATCAATTAGATATCTTGCAATCTGGACGCGGCGGTATTGGTCAATCGGCGGCGGGGAAAACTCCTCCATATCCGAGCCCTCCTCGGGGTAGAACGAGAACAGGTGCGTCTCCCCGCCCAGATCCCGGGAAAGTTGAATTGCCGCCACCATTTCCCTTTCGGTCTCGCCGAGCCCGACAATCAGATGGCTTCCCACCTGACCCCGTCCGAAGACCTCAACTGCCTCTTTGTAAAATTCCCAGTATCGGTCCCATCTGTGCGGGGCGCGCCGGGATTTTCCGCGGTATTTCTCAAACAACTCCGGCGTGGCGGCATCAACCGCAACACCAATCTTGTCCGCGCCCGCATCTTTGAACCTTTTGAGGTCCTCCTTTGTGGTGACCATCGGCGAGGCAAGAACCGAAATCGGAATATCGGTTTTTTCGCGGTATCTACGGATGACCTCAACCGTGTCGTCAACACACTGGCGGCGGGTGAGCATAGATATGCAGACGCGCTGGAGATTCTGTTGTTCCTCAAGTTCCGCGGTCCGCTGGACGACCAAATCCGTTTCGTAAATGGGCCAGTCCACACGGATGAAGGTTTTGTCGGGTCTGTCAAGTTGGCGGGCTGAAGCCGGCGGGTGAATGGGGTCTCTGCGGGAGCGGTTGAGACCGCAGTAGGCGCAGTTGCCCGCACAGGGCTGGTCATAGACGAGCAAAAGATTTATGCAGTATAGCCTCGCGCCGCGCCAGAAAAGCCCCGGACGAAGTCTCAGCGTCATAGCGGCGGCAAGGCTTGTGCGGATATACTCCGGAGAATTCGGCATAATCGCCCTCCCTTTTGACCTGAAGGAAAAAATACAAAAAATTCCCACAGGGGCAAAAACTTTTATTCGCCGGGGCAAAAAACTTTCAGGGGGCTGGCAAAAGGTCTTGCAAAACGGTGCGGGAATTGATAAACTATACACAAAGAAAAGTAACTGCTGAGTCGGAAACGAGAAAGACGAGGAGGGAAATGGGGATGCCCTAAGTGGGAGGAAAGTCCGGGCTTCCACGAGCCAGCACGCCCCGTAACACGGGGGCTCCGTAAGGAGCGGAAAGCGCCACAGAGACAATACCGCCTGGAGGTTCCGAGCGCGCGCCCGATTTTTGCGCCGGAGCCGAAAGGTAAGGGTGAAAAGTGAGGGAGTAAGACCCCTCTCCCCTGCTGGAGACAGCAGGAGGTGGCAAGCCCTGTGCGGAAGCAAGGTCAAGCAGGGGTAGGGTGGCTCTCCCATAACCCCGGGTGGACCGCGAGGACCTTCAGGGCAACCTGAAGGCAAGATAAATGTCCCCGCCCGAGTTCCCTCGGGAACAGAACCCGGCTTATTTCCCTCCTCGGTCTTCCCTCCGGCTCAGCCAACATCCCCATACGGGGGAAAGGAGGTGCCCGATGAAGTGGGTGTTGGCTGAACGCGAAGACCCCGCCCTATCGTCGCAGTTGGCTAAAGAACTGAAAATCCCCGGCATAATAGCCCAAATCCTGGTCAACCGGGGACTAAAAACCGTCTCACAACTCAAATCCTTTTTCTATCCTTCACTTTCCGACCTTTCCGACCCGTTCCTTCTGCCCGATATGGAAAAGGCGGTGGACAGAATCCTTGAGGCTCTGCGGAACCGGGAAAGAATCGTCATATTCGGAGACTACGATGTGGATGGAATAACCTCAACTGCGCTTTTGTATTATGTCCTCTCCCGCTTCGGCGCCGATGTCATATACTATCTTCCCGACAGGCTACTGGAAGGATACGGGCTTTCCGAAAAGGGAATAGACGAGGCGATAGACAGAGGCGCAAGCCTTCTGATTTCTGTGGACTGCGGAATAACCGGGATTGAGAGTGTCAGATATGCCCAATCCCGTGGGCTGGACTGCATAATCACTGACCATCACGAACCCGGCGAGGAAATTCCCGATGCGGTGGCGGTGGTTGACCCAAAACTTATGGATGAGGATGCGCCGTTCAGAGAACTTGCCGGTGTGGGAGTTGCCTACAAATTAGCCGATGCCCTGTATGAGAAACTGGGCGAGGACAAAACCTTTCTGCACGAGCATCTGGACCTTGTGGGTCTGGGGACCGTCGCCGACATAGTCCCGCTGACGGGTGAAAACCGCATCCTGGCGAAATTC